>NZ_JBIWEY010000005.1:0-175762 GCF_044762775.1 Lysinibacillus sp. NPDC096418 | reverse complement strand
GTCCGTCCTTTAATCTTGAAAGTCTAGTATATAAAAAATACCGGCAGTTAGCACACTCTTTTTCAAGTGTCCTAACTACAGGTACCATATTATATCTCAGCTTAGACTCGCTCTTATTTTTATTTTATAGTGTTTAATACTTTTTTTGAAATGTAGAAATCAGAGCCGTTATAGACATTTATTGTATCGAATTTGTAAGTTTCTGTTACTGATTTATTATTATCCATCGTTATTTCATATGTGACACTATTTTTATTGACAGGAATCGAATATTTGCGATTTCCTTTTTGAGCGATGAATGTAGGATTTTCTTTATCAGTTACATCAATTTTAGTTGTGAAGCCTTTTTCCGTTAACACTTTAGTAGCGGGCACATATAAATCATTTGTTAGCTGGCTCAAATCAAAATCCATAAATTTAGCCATTGAATGCGCTAAATCTGTATTTTCCACGAGGCCAGTTATTTTGGAAGGGCCGTAAGAGTATAAGAACACATCTTCACCTGTATGTCCTCCAGTTGTAAAGCCAATGTTCGCACGATTTGCGAGCATTTTTACCATTTCACTGCCTATGTCTTTGGCTGATTTTAATGTTGCAAGTTCTTCCTCAGTTAAATTATCTAAACCGTAAAGTGCTGCTACTTCGACGAGGTTTGATTTATCTGTTTTTAATTTGCTAAGGGCACCTTCAATGGTCATCGTTGCTTTTTTCAACGGATCAATATAAGCAGAAACAGGGATACTAGAATACGTATTTGTTGTATTGGCATTACCCATTGTAATCCCACTGTTTCCGTGATCTGTAACAGCAATCACCATTGTATTACCATCTTCTTTTGCAAAATCAATTGCTTCTTTGACAGCATCGTCAAACGATAAAATATCACTGATCATACCAATTGTATCGTTGGCATGTGCTGCCCAATCGACCTTACTTCCTTCCACAAATAAGAAGAAACCGTCCTTGTCTTTTTTCAATGTATCAATTGCTTTCCCTGTCATTTCAGCAAGTGTAGGCTCATTGTTTGCTGTCGCTTTACGATCAAAATCGTAAGCAAGTGCACTTGGTGCAAAACTTCCCCAAAGTTTATCTGACTGACTTTTTAATAGTTCATCACGTGTTTTCACAAGTTCGTACTTTTTGTCTTCAAGAACAGAGATTAAGTTTTCACCATCTTTACGGGCATTTTTTGTTGTTCCTGGAGTTAATGATTCAAGTCCTCCACCTAAAACAACATCAATATTTTGGTAAACTTGTTGTTCAGCAATGTCGTCGTATTGGCTTCTATTTTTAACATGTGCAGAAAAACCTGCAGGTGTTGCATGTTGGATTTCTGAAGTTGAAATAATGCCTGTTGCTTTGCCTTTCTGTTTAGCGCCTTCTAAAACATTTGCTACAGGTTTGAAAGCATCTTCTTTTGCAATCTGTTCAAGTCCTGGTGAGTTTATAGTGGAAGGTAAAACTCCGACATATTTATCATTTGATTTATGACCAGTTGCCAATGCTGTTGCTGCTGGGGCAGAGTCAGTAATCGCAGATTCTGCAGAATACGTACGCATAGCACCTGTTAAAATTTCATCCATTGCTAGGCTTTCGCCTTTATACCAACGCGAAAGTGTGATGGCATTATTGCTACTTCCATCCATGACAAGCATAATAACATTTGTTGGTTTTTTTATTACCTCTGCTTTTACCTCTGGTTGTGCAAAGCTAAGAGATGAGAGTGTGATGGCACTTGCTAAAGCGAATGAACTCCATTTTTTCGAAAGTTTCATGATTTGCCTCCTTATAATTGAAATCATATTAAGTTTAATGGAGGAATGTGAAGGTATTATTAAATAGGAATTAATGATTTATAGCATTTGTGTTAATAATAGGTATATTTGGATTGGAGAGTAGT
The DNA here is from genome assembly GCF_044762775.1 of Lysinibacillus sp. NPDC096418. NCBI lineage: Bacteria > Bacillati > Bacillota > Bacilli > Caryophanales > Bacillaceae > Lysinibacillus > Lysinibacillus sp. NPDC096418. Next base: position 173,862 of record NZ_JBIWEY010000005.1, on the reverse strand, counting down.
TTCATAGGCGTTTGAAATTGATTTTGCGATTGGGGAAGATACACTCAGTTTTTCTACCTATATAAGTAGTATCTTTCATAAAAGTCGAATTATACGCACGGTCAGGGAGATGAGGCGTGTTGATTGTTTAAATAATTGTCAATCAACACGCCTGATTTTTTATCGTTAATTTATTGTTCTATAGCATTCAAGCTTATTGTCAGTTTTGTTAGCTCAGCATTGTTTTGGTCATTAGTAAACTCAGCTTGGAAGTATAAATTGTCATCTTCAAAAATTGCATAGTAGACGACATCTTTTGGGCTTTCAAATCTTTCAAAAGATGAAATTGTGATTTTTCGTATATATATTTCAGACTACGTCATAATATTTTTTTTGATGTAAATGTTCATTTTTTTGTTAACTTTTGGTTGTGTTTTGTTCGAGTTATAATTATTTTGTAATCAATTTTAAAAAGGTGGCTAGAGATCATCCCAGTCTTTTAACGCAATATGGACCAAGGTCATACTTTCGTATGAAAGAAGAAGGTTTTTAAAATTAGGAAACATATGTAAAATCATGATCGTAAAAGGGTGTTTATCCCAATTATCTTATTTAGCATGTTTTATTTTGGTTATTTAGAGGAATAGTAATATTGTTAAATTAAGAGAAAAAAGCATCTTATAAAATCAATAGTTGCGTTTCCCGCGAATTTTTAACGAAAGCGTCTAATTGATAATTATGTAGAAGAGAGGGACTTTTATGATGAATCAAGAAAAATTAGTAGCACATGTGAAAAATCAAATTATTAACCATGTGAGTGCTGAAGACGGTGAATTTACTGTCAAAGATTTATTTGACGGTATTACATGGAAAAGACTTTCAATCGGGGATCGCAGTTCTCTAGGATTAAGAATTTTAAATGAAGCTAAATATGGTGATTTTAAAAATCATATTGAAGTCTTAAAGAAAAATTCAGCAAATCAGCAACTATATAAAAAAGCGAATTAATCCAGAGAAAAATGCAGTGACAACTAGGTGAAAACTTTTGTTGTTACTGCATTTTATTTATTCTAGTTTCATCTACATATGACCAATAGAACTGATAAAACTCGTCTGATTTCTGTTCGTCTACTAGAGTCGGTCCGTAACCCATTGCCCGTTTATACTTCCTACTACCATAATTTCCCGAAGACTATATTATAGTCCTACCCACCTGAAAAATTCTAACTAGGACTGCCATATACAAGAAGAGTTTTATTTGTTACGTAAGTTAAATAATGTAAATTTATGTTAAGGTATATATAAATAGGGTGGAACTAACGAATATTAGGATTTTAGATCTTGTTTACTTCAGTTCTTTTATCTATTTGCCTATTGCTATTTCATTACTAAGTATTTGGGGTTTATTTTGGGTATTCAAGAATATGAGAAAGCTATATGTTGCTCCATTGGTTCTTGTGAAATTTAGGTATCATTACGCATTTTGTTGGTTTGAAGTTAGTTAGGCGGATCTTAGCTTAAATATTAATTAAAGATTCAAATAGGAAAGGAAACAATTTATTTATGAATGATGTTCATCTTAAACTACTGGGGAACAAAAGTTTAAAATCCAAATGAAAAATTAAAAGTAGCTTTTCTTATTGAGCATGAATCGGATTAGTTCAACAAGTTTTTATGAAAGGAGGATGGCAGTTGAAAAAAATTACTAACACTCATTTAGCAATTTTAACAACCGTGTGTATTCTAATTTCTGTTATTTATAGTTTAATTGTCAATGAACCAATATATAAACTTACATTATTTTTCCACGCTGCGACTGTGATGATGTCTATCATTACTTTAGCGATTCATTTTATTGCTTTAAAAGAGAATAAAGAGAATAAAAAACTATTATTATTTAGTCTTGTAGTACCAATCGCCACCATAATATATTTTACTATCGGTTTTTATATGTATTTTGTGCTTTGTTACAATAACGCTACTAACGGCTGCGCTAATTAAAGATTGTGGGTGGTGTAGGCTAACAAAATATGTTCCATGGTGTCTAAAAAAAAACACTGAATTAAGCATAATTAAACCTTCTTCAAAAGGTTTAATTATGTGAAATGTAGAATTACTATTAAAACCATTTTGTTAGGAGGAAAGCTATGCATACCTTATCAGGAAAGGTTATTCTCATTACTGGCGCAAGCTCAGGTATTGGGCTAGCGACGGCCGAGTTGATGGCATCCAAAGGAGCTAAAGTAATTCTTAATTATAATTCAAATGTGAAGGGGGCAATGGAAGCTGTCCAACGTATTCAAGAAAAAGATGGAGACGCCATTGCAATTCAAGCGGATGTTACCAATAAAGAAGAAGTGATGCTGATGGTTGAACAAACTATTTCTTCATTTGGCACAATTGATGTTTTAGTTAATAACGCTGGTGGTGGCATCCGCCAAAGTACATTTATGGATATGAGTGAAGAGCTATGGGAAGAAACGTTCAAATTAAATGTAAATAGTGTACTCTTTTGCTCTCAAGCAGTATTAAGATATATGATTCCGAAAAAAAGTGGCAAAATTATTAATGTATCTTCATCGGCTGCACGTATTGGAGGGGCAGGAGAAAGTATTCATTACGCATCTACTAAAGGGGCAATCAATACTATGACGATTGGTATGTCGAGAGAGCTAATTGAGTATGGAATTATCGTGAATGGGGTAGCACCTGGAATAGTAGAAACACCTTTTCATGATAAATTTGCTCCTGGCGATAATCGACTTGATCGTATGGCTTCATCTGTCCCTATTAAACGGGCTGCATCACCTATGGAAATAGCAGAGGTAATCGCCTTCCTTTCTTCCAATGCTTCAGATTATATCCTAGGAGAAATTATAAATGTCAGTGGTGGAAGGTGATTTTAAAAAGAGAACGCTATTAGGGATTTTTGATTAATAAAGTAGATTATCGGTATATCTTCTATACCTGTCCGTTTTTTGATTGAACTTATAGCGCGGGTTAGTGCAAGAAGAAATTTTAATATATAAGATTAAATTAAATTTAGAGAATCGATTAATCGGGAGTGAGCATTTCAAATGCAAGAAATATTAAAAAGTTTTATGGACGATCCGTGGTGGATGATTTCGAAAAGTATGTCAGAATCCTTAAATGGGGAGTTAGAAAAAGAACTTTCACCAAAACATATTCTTTACGGAAAAGAAACTGTAGCAGTTGCTAGAAGAGAAGATAAGGATGACGTTATTTATTGGATTAATAAGCTTAATAAATATGCAGTGGTTCATTTAACATATTCAAAAGAAACTTCAAGTAAATTCCCTATTACAACACTATTTACATTAAGTGAATTAGAAGAATACTGTAAGCGTGTTTCAAAATCTTACTAAACAAACAATTACCAATGTATTTTAGTTGAAGATTTGGTTTGTGAAATATAAAAAAAGAGTTAATTTCTAAGTGCTTTTGTAGATTATGTTGTCCCTCAATATTTTGTTTAGCAACAATTTATCTGAACACAATTATAAAAAATACTCCCTCCATACTAAGTATAGAAGGAGCTGTCTAGTTATAGCGATTCTTCGTGAGCTTCACCATCAATTGTTTCATAGTAAAGTGTGCCGTTGTTGATGAACAAGTTTAAAACCTCTTCTTCTAGTAAAACTTCTTCGGAACCGTCTTCAATATATATTTTTGTTAAGTAACCAGCATTATCGTAATCACTACAATAAATCGACTTGTCGTTAACGGCTAAATAGTAGCAAGCTGTTTCTGTAATTTGTTTGTTAGTATTATTCGATAAATTATACGCATAGACTGTCGCGTCACTTATACTATTGTAGTAAATGACATCATCCAAGGTATCTGCATACCACATATCATGCATGAAGGTAAAAGCATTACCTGTAGCTGCCTTGTAATTTTCGGTTACCCAGTAATGATCGTTACTTAATTGGGTATCATTTAATAAAAAATATTCGTATGAAATGGCATATTGTTCATTCGCTTCGGCATCATTCCAAGTGGTATCGACATGGTACCATGCATCGTCCACCTTTACTAAATTCCATGCATGCAGTTGGTCACCACTATAGCCGTACACATATTCAGTTTCGAGACCTGCTGCTTTAAAGAGACGATACGTTAACAGTGCATAAGCCTGACAAACAGCCGTTTCATCCGTAATGAGTTCGTAAACTGTTTGACCCTCAGTTACGCCTTTATCTGTATATGTAGCAAGCTGTACAACATAGTCATTGATTATTTTTGCACGCTCGAAATCACTCATGTTTTCTGTAATAAACGTACTTTTAAAGCTTTCTATATGTGTATTAACTGCAGTCTCTTTTATGGCATCTGTTAAATAGGTAATCGTCAATTCAATGATAAACCCTTTATTTGTTTCCTCAGAAGCCCATTCATATTGAAGAAAGTAGCCTGCAGTATAAGGATCTACATAAGAGAGTAAGCTAGGTAAATCATTTAATTGCACCTCGAAATCAGCCCATTCTAAAGTGCCCGTATACATTACTTCAAAAGTCTTCTCAAATTTTGCAATATGTTTTTCTACGTCTTTCGTAAATTGAAGTAATGCAGGGTCTTCGTCAAATAGTGTTGTAGAAAAGAGGTTAGCTGTTGGAAGGGAAGGGGAAATCTTTTTGCTTTCAGGTTGCTTTTGTTCTTCTACTTCATATTTCTTTTGAGGTACTACAACAGCATCAGAACAGGCAGAAAGAATCAATGTAAGACTGAGCAGCGGAAGAAAAAGTGCCTTTCTCAAAATTCGTAACCTCCATACATACTATTTATATCATTGTATAAAATTGGAGTGCGGAATAGAAATTGTTTTTCAAATTTATGTAAGGTGAGTGGCGGTAATGTGGTTTTTGGGATTCCTACATTGTCACAGTACCCACTTTTTGTTATAATGTAGTGTGTTGTGATGTTTCAAAGTTCGGGAGGTGCAGTAGATGCATACAGTAGTATTAGTTTCATTAATCGTCGTATCATTAGCATTGATTGTTGTTGTATTACTTCAATCTGGTAAAAGTGCAGGCTTGTCAGGTGCCATCTCGGGTGGGGCTGAGCAACTATTTGGTAAACAAAAAGCTCGTGGTATGGATTTAATCCTTCACCGTGTGACAATTGTATTAGCAGTATTATTCTTCATTCTAGCAATCGCTATTACGAAAATCTAATAGTTGAAGATGTATCGCCTAACCAAGTATGGTTGGGCGTTTTCTTTTATTTGGGGTCATCTACATAACATAGGGGTGATTTCTGTTCTGCCCAGACTCCACTCCAATCAACTAGTTACTTGAAATCAATATACTTATTAACTCAAATATTATCCCCTATTTTTGGTGATGAGTCCTGATTTGGGTATAATAGAGATAAGCTTTTGATGAAGGAGGGCGTGCTATGAATAAATCATTATCGCAGCCATTTTTCTTTCAAGCAGGTTCACGAGCGGTTTTACTATTACATGGATTTACAGGTAGTTCTGCAGATGTGCGCATGCTTGGTCGATATTTAGAAAAAAAGGGGTATACTACGTTAGCACCTCACTATAAAGGTCACGGTGTGGAACCAGAAGAACTTATTACAACAAGTCCAGCAGATTGGTGGTTGGACGTACAAAATGCTTACCAACAATTAAAAGATGAGGGCTATCAAGAAATTGCCGTAGCGGGACTGTCGCTTGGCGGTGTGATGGCGTTGAATATCGCGGCAAATTATCCGGTCAAAGGTATTATTACGATGTGTTCACCAATGACGATGCGTACAACAGACATTATGTTTGAAGGCGTACTGAAATATGCACAAGACTATAAAAAGTTTGAAGGTAAAGAACAATCGCAAATTGACGCAGAGGTAGCGTTAATTGCGGAAAAGGGAATGCCTTCATTGCCACAGCTTCGTGAATTTATTGCACAGACACGCAAAGAAATCGATATGATTTATGCGCCGATTTTGGTCGTGCAAGCAACAAATGACGAGGTTATTGATACAGATTCTGCCAATATTATATATAATGAAATAGAGTCACTTGAAAAGTATATCAAGTGGTATGAAAACTCAAGACATGTTATAACATTAGATCAAGAAAAAGATCAATTACATGAAGATATTTATCGTTTTTTAGAGGGCCTAAATTGGGTAGACTAAAGAATAACATATAGATTTTCAGTAAGAAGGAGGTAAAATTTATGATAAACAATAAAGATCCACTCCAAAGTCGATTACTCGATTTTTTTGGTGAAGAAGAATATAACCCATTAACGGTTGGTGAAATCGAGGAAGAGTTTGGCTTTGAGGACGCAGATGAATTTAAAGAACTAGTGAAAATACTAGTACGTATGGAAGGTCAAGGCTTAGTCGTTCGTTCTCGTTCGAATCGCTATGGCTTACCTGAGCGTATGAATTTACTGCGTGGTAAGTTTATCGGGCACGCAAAGGGCTTCGGTTTCGTGACACCTGATGTGGAAGGAATGGATGATGTATTTATTCCACCACATGAAGTGAACGGTGCGATTAATGGGGATACGGTTTTGATTCGTGTATTAAAAGAATCATTTGGTGATCGCCGCGAAGGTACTATTACGAAAGTTGTGGAGCGCGGGCAAACAAAATTTGTCGGTACTTTCCAAGCAAATCGTGGCTTCGGCTTCGTTGTTTTAGATGATAAAAAATTGCCAATGGATATTTTCATTGCAAAAGGTGATACGTTAGGTGCTGTTGATGGGCATAAGGTAGTGGTAGAAATCGCTACGTGGCCAGAAGATTTAAAATCTGCAACAGGCTATATTACGAAAATTTTAGGACATAAAAATGATCCTGGTGTAGATATCCTATCTATTTTATATAAACACGATATTCCGCCAGAGTTCCCTAGTGAAGTAATCTCTGCTGCACAACAAGTGCCAGATGAAATTACAGAAGCAGATTTAAAAGATCGTCGTGATTTACGTCACGAAACGATTGTGACAATTGACGGTGCAGATGCCAAGGACTTAGATGACGCTGTAACCGTAACGAAAAATGTAGATGGCACATATAAACTTGGCGTACATATCGCAGATGTAAGTTACTATGTAACACAGGGCTCAGTCCTTGATATTGAAGCGTATGATCGTGCGACAAGTGTGTATTTAACAGACCGTGTAATCCCAATGATTCCACACCGCCTATCAAATGGTATTTGTTCGTTAAATCCACAAGTAGATCGTTTAACGTTATCATGTGAAATGATTATCGATGAAAACGGTAATGTTATCTCTCATGAAATTTTTCAAAGTGTTATTAAAACAACGGAACGTATGACATATAGAGACGTGTACAAGATTTTAGAAGAGCAGGATGAGGAGCTTATTGAGCGTTATAAGGCACTTGTACCGATGTTCAAAGACATGGCAGAGCTTTCTAACATTTTGCGTAATAAACGTACATTGCGTGGCGCGATTGACTTTGATTTTAAAGAATCAAAAGTAATTGTTAATGAGGACGGCTGGCCAGTAGATATCGAACTACGTGAACGGACTGTGGCTGAGAAGTTAATTGAAGACTTCATGTTAGTAGCCAACGAAACAGTTGCTGAACATTTCCATTGGATGAACGTGCCGTTTATTTATCGTATTCACGAAGATCCTAAGCCAGAAAAGCTACAACGCTTCTTTGAGTTTGTCACGAACTTCGGTATTTTAATTAAAGGTACGGGGAATACGATTCATCCAAAGGCACTTCAAGATGTGTTAAAAGCAATCGAAGGCATGCCAGAAGAGCCAGTCATTTCTACGATGTTGCTGCGTTCGATGCAACAAGCGAAGTACTACCCTGAAAGTATTGGACACTTTGGTTTGTCGACAGATTTCTATACACATTTCACATCGCCAATTCGTCGTTATCCTGACTTAATCGTACACCGATTAATCCGCACGTATTTAGTGAACAAGGATACTTCGCAAGAAACGATTACACAGTGGAGCATGGCAATGGATGAAATTGCAGATCATACTTCAGAACGTGAGCGTCGTGCAGTGGATGCAGAACGTGATACAGATGCATTGAAAAAAGCACAGTATATGTCTGATAAAATCGGTGAGGAGTTTGAGGGGATTGTCTCTTCTGTTACAAACTTCGGTATGTTCATTGAGCTACCAAATACGATTGAAGGACTTGTGCATATTAGTAATATGACAGATGATTATTACCGCTTTGATGATCGTCAAATGATTATGATTGGGGAGCGTACAAATCGTCAATTCCGTATTGGCGATGAAGTGAAAGTACGTGTTGCTAATGTTATTATAGAAGAATCATCAATCGACTTTGAAATTGTTGGTATGGTGACGTCTTATGGTCGCACACGCAAAGATACACCGAAAGTCATTCATACGCGTAAAAACTATAGCGACAGCAAAGGCGGTCGTGGTAATCGCACTGAGAGAGCTAGAGATGGTAGAGGACGACGCACTGATGATGAAAAAGGGCGTAGTGATACATCTAAAAGAGGGGAACGTCGTGAAAGCGACCGCGATCCACGTGGCCGTCGTAAAGATGGCTCTAGCCCTGGAGCGAAAAAAGGCGTGAAACAAAAACAAAAGTTTTACGAGGGCATCGCCAAAAAAGGCAAAAAGAAAAAATCAAAACGTAAATAATTATGGAATGGGTAGGCGATGTCCTACCCTACCTTTGAGTAGAGGGTGAGCATAATGGCAAAAGGCGCAGGAAGAGTATTAGCACAAAACAAGAAAGCTGGACATGACTACTTTATTGAAGAAACGATTGAAGCGGGTATGGTCTTAACGGGTACAGAGATCAAGTCGATTCGTACAGGTAAGGTCCAGCTAAAGGATTCGTACGTCCGAATTAGTAACGGTGAAGCATGGATTAGTAATATGCATGTCAGCCCATTCGAACAGGGAAATCGTTTCAACCATGATCCGCTACGTCAGCGTAAACTACTGTTGCATAAAAAACAAATCGGCGAACTAGTGGGTGCTGTAAAACGTGATGGCTATACAATCGTGCCATTGAAAATGTACATTAAAGATGGCTATGCGAAACTACTAATTGGCGTAGGTAAGGGTAAAAAAGATTACGATAAACGTAATGATATGCGTAAAAAAGAAGCAAAACGCGAAATGGAACGTGTATTTAAAGCGAAAAATCAAGTCTAAGATATACTCTATATAATAGAAAAAACTCACCATTTTTGTGGTGAGTTTTTTGTTGTGAGTCCTGAATAATGTAGGCTATCGTTGAAAAAAGCGGTGAGTGCTGAAAAACAACACAGTATAGAGCCGTTTTTGCTACTCTGATAACTTTTTAAAATAAAATAATAGAACTAAAGTTATATATATTTTCTGGTGAAATAGCCTTTTAAAGTGGTAAGTTCGCTCAGAAAATTGTACTTTTGAAGACTATTTTCTTTGATTTTTAAAGCAGCGCGCTCTTAAATATTGTTCCGTTGACTTATAAACTTCACTAAGTTTTTCTTATACTTAGAGTAAAGAGCTAGATGAAGTGAGTTTTTTAATCGCATATCAATTCTTATAAGGATGAAAAAAATATCGAGTTTATTCAAGTTCTCAATTTTGATATACGACATAATTTTATATAAGTGTCATATCGAGTCTTTAGACCTTGTTTGTCACTTATTTAAATTTAAGTTGTATATCGATTTTGACAAATGCGCTTTTGGTCGCTAAAGAAATTAGTTTAATATTTTTTCTTACCAAGAAAAAGAAAGAGTTCTCTTGATTTCGTCTGACTTAGAATTTATGCAAATGTTTTGCAAGAGTTGATTTTAGTATCGAGGCGATATTTTGATACTGTTTAATTTGTATGGAAATCAATTTTTGCACTGGAAAAATCAGTGCACTTGAAGAAATAGCAGTATTGTTTTATAATAAGTTATAGTCATTGCCAGATTACATGGAAGTGAATTACGTACTTCCACCGTACTAGAAGAAATTCTAGCTCTTTGTTTGGACGAGGCCACGTTGCTTCGTATCATAATCAAGGGGACGTTACGGATTCGACAGGGATGGTTCAAGCTTTGGTCGCGCGTCGGAGGTCTCGGCTCCGTCATCAACGGAAGTTATATAATAACTGGCAAACAACAAAACTTAGCTTTCGCAGCGTAAGCTCGTAAGCGCTCTGCCTATGCATCGCCCATGTGCATAACGTAGGGCCCAACTTTAGTGGGATACGGTCGGTGGTGCCACCTGAGTCACCGGCAAGAGATTTCCAGGTTAGCGTACAGGACGCCTGTTTGTCGGCATAATGCTACGTGAATTGCGAATAGGCAAACTACACGCGTAGAAGCTAAAGTATTGGAGTCTTTGGACGCGGGTTCGACTCCCGCCGTCTCCATACATAGTATTTAGTAGTAGAATTGCTGTTAAATGTGACGTAAAGCATAAATTTTCCGTTTGGAAAGTTTATGCTTTATTTTTTTTGCGGAAATTATATGGTTGATTTTAATGAATAGCCTTATTATCCATCTATTGAAATTTCCGTTATCAACTGTTTATACAGACTAAACTAAATTTCAAAATTAATATAATAGTTGATTTATTAGATATGGTGATTCAGGAATCGCTGAGTCTCAAGAAGTTTCTGAAGATCTATTAACTTATATGTTCAAATTTTTTCTTATTCCACAAACGGATCATATTATTGAATAACAACCTTTTATGATATGTTACCAAACGACGCTTTGGTAATGTTAAACTTTAATTACACGAGGGGGCGAAAAAATGGATTATACTAAAATCTATAATGAGGAACTGATTGCCTTAGTAAAAGAGAAAATAAAGTCAGTCGGTGAAATTAAAGCGGTGAAGTGTTTGATCTTTTGTTTTATAGTTTTTTGAGGATGTATATGAAAAACCAGTCCCTGGTATACCCACAGTTGTTGTAGATCTACCTCTGCTGTTAACACTATAGCGCAAACCTTTGCCACCAATACTTATACCTGTACTCTTACTTCCGATATTAAGTCTTTCTCCAGGTGCTATCTTTAAACTTTTACGAAATCGTAATCCCATACTATTTCCCTCACTTTATGAAACAATTTAAATATTACACTTATCATAATATATAAGTAATTATATGAAAATGTATACTTAAATGGTAGCATTATACAATCGTTCTGTGCTATAAGTAATAAGTATGTAATTTACAAGGAGAGGAAAATATGAAAAAAAGGATAGTTTTAGTGACTAGTTTATGTGGAATTTTATTAGTACCGAATTTTGCAGATGCTCATCCAGGAAGAACGGATTCTAATGGAGGACATACATGTAGAACGAACTGTGAAAAATGGGGGTTAGAGTACGGAGAGTATCATTTCCATAATGGAGGTCGTTCCAGTGGTGGATCATCTGGTAGATATAGTTCACCTACACCCAAACCAGAGCCAGTAATTGATGAAAATCAAGTACAAGCAGACAAATATTTTACATCAGCAAACACATACTTCACCAATGGAAAATATGAAGAGGCATTAGCTGAAGCTGAGAAAATATATCCTTTAAACAGAAATATTAACAAGGCAAATGATCTTGTGAATAAATCATTGGAATCCTTATTTAAGAAAGCAGAATTAGAATTTGCAGCCAAAGAATATTACGATGCAAAAAATAATTTAACTTACATTTTTGAGGGCTATGCACACGCTAATTCTCAAATAAAGCAAAAAGCAAAGAGTTTTTTCGAAAAGATAGTTAAAGAAGAAGAGTTCCAAAACAATCTTTCTAAAGCAACAGAGGCTAAAGGGAATAAGAACTATGATGACGCTATTTCGATATTAAACGAGTTAAAAAAGGAAAATAAATCTACGACAGTATCAACTTTATATAATGACACTGTTAAAGAACTACAAAATGAAGCTGACATCTCGTTTGACAAGAAAGATTACAAAATGGCAAAATCCCACTATCAATTGTTGAACAATATTATTACTGATTTAACATTAAAATCACAATATACTACAAGAATCGAACTCATGCAGGATGAGGAGTTAATACAAAAGATGCTCGGTATCGATAAAGAGGATATAGAGAAAAACTCACTTTTTGAGCACCTTATCGTAGAAGAAAACGAAACTCCATATAACAAAGTAACAATACAGACACTGACTAATCTACTAAAGCCAAAGGAACTTGATTTTATTTTCGATATTAATATAAAGGAATTATTTAAAGGGGTAAACAAAAATGCAAGCTAATGTAGTTAAAAAAACAAGGTATTTTGAGACAACTTGGTTTATGTGGATTTCGTTAATAATCTTTCCACCTTTAGGCTTGATTTTACTATGGAGACAAGGAAGGTATTCAAAAAAGAAAAGAATCACCATTTCTATTGTGGCGTTGGTATATTTTGTACTACCCATTATAATAAGTACTACTGTAAAATTACCTTTATTTAATGACCATAGTGAACTTGTTTCAGCATTTAATATCTCGAAGAAAGAGTTAAATGTGTCAAATGAGATTATGAAAGTGTCGAAAAATGGTAATGTGAAAACATTTAAGATAGATGAAGATATTACACTAATTGAAAATTTAGATGAAAATGGCCAAATCCATGAATTAATTATGATTGGACAAGGAGAAGGTATCGACATAACAACCAGTTTAGCATTATTAGTAGGAATGACGAATACCGAATTAAGTAATGTTGAAATAGGTGACGTATTAAAAGAATTAAGGTTTTTTGATAAAGACTTTAAATACGATAAAAATGAAACTGAGTTAGAAGTCAATACAATTAGATATAACTTAAAATATGACCAAACTCAAGGAGTTATCTTTAGTATTTCTAAAGTAAATTAAGTACTCTTGCTCTACCGAAAATGGTAGAGCTTTTTTATTTTCATTTGAATAATCCAACAAAATATACCTTATCAGTTATGGGGTTTGTTATGATTATTGTATCAAATGGGGAATATAGGTGAATTGAATGAATGGGTATATTGGTGTTACATCTAGAGATTGGTTTCATTTTTTGGCTGAAATAAACTATAGAGATAAAATAAATTTTTGGCGTAAAAATACTAATCAGTTCAAAGTTTTAGAAGTTGGTGAGCCATTTTTCTTTTTGGTGAAAAATGAAAAGGGAATCAAGACAGAACGTGCAGTGCTTGGGATGGCTACTTTTGAACGATTTGAAGTGAATTCTGTTGAGCAAGCTTGGAATACATATACGCAAGGGAATGGAGATCCTAATAAGGAAAGTTTCACAAGCAGAATGCAAGAAATGTTTCATACAACAGAAACTCAAAGCCAAATAGGTTGTATTATTCTTTCTAATTTTAAAGTTTTTGATCGACCAGTTTTGCTAAGTCAACTTCAAATTGATTTTCAAAATAGTGTTGTATCTGGAAAGGGAATAACCGAGCATGAGGTGGAAATAATTCAAAAGTATGCCTTTAAATCATTTAGCTCAGTTGTGAAAGAGCTCAGCGAAGTATATGAAGTTGGTTTCTCGGAAGATGATGAGAGCTTTCCGGAAGGCAAGCAAGTGCTAAAGGAACATTTATCTCGTGAACGAAATCAACGGGTTATTCAATTATCAAAAGCGAAATTTAAAGAGCAGCACGGAAATTTGTATTGCCAAGTATGTGGTTTTGATTTTGAAAATACATATGGACCACTTGGTGAGGATTACATAGAAGGTCATCATACAAAGCCAGTGTCAGAAATGGTGGATGGTGAAGAAACGAAAATAGAAGATATTGCGATAGTTTGTGCGAATTGTCATCGAATGTTACATAGGAAAAGACCGTGGCTAAGTATTCAAGAATTAAGCAAGTTGTTGAATGATAATAATTAAGGATGATGTAAATGAGTAACGTAGAGGTTTTATCGTGGCCATTTGATAATGGTAGTTTAAATAAGATTAATAATAAAGAGCAGTTTTTAAATTATCCTGTCATTTATATTCTTAATGGCAATAAGGAAGCGTACATAGGTGAAACTGTATATTTTAAGAATCGAATGAAAGCACATATTAAAAATCCAGATCGAAAAAATATAGAACGTATTAATTTAATTAATCATGAACAATTTAATCGCTCAGCAACATTTCACCTAGAAACGAAGTTAATTAATTATTTTTTAGGTGATGAAAAATACAAGTTGCAAAATAAAAGTAAAACAGCGAACGACTTTACTCATAATTATTACAATAAGCCATTTTACGATCAAGAGATCTTCGAGGAACTTTGGAAGAAGTTGCATGAGCAAAAGCTAGTAAATAATGAGCGTCATGTTATTGAAAATAAAGATATTTTTAAGTTATCTCCATTCAAAGAATTATCACTTGAACAAATAGAATTAAAAGATAAAGTATTAGAATTTTGCGAGAAACGAGTTAAGGAAGAGCACGGTGAATATGGGAGCTTACTTGTTATTGAAGGGGAAGCTGGCGTTGGGAAAAGTGTTGTTTTAAGCTCAATTTTCAATACAATTCAAGCTCGGACTACGGAGCAATCAAGCAATCTATATGACACTGAAAACTATTTAGTAGTAAATCATGAGGAAATGTTTAAAACGTATAAAGGGATTGCTAAGCAAGTAAAACATTTAAAAGGAAAGCATTTTGCTAAGCCAACTCCTTTGATTAATCAGTTACAAAAAGCTGAGAAAAAAGCGGATGTTATTTTTGTAGACGAAGCACATTTACTTTTAACAAAGCCAGATACTTATAATAACTTCTATGGTGAAAACCAGTTAGAAGAATTGTTAAAGCTAGCAAAAGTGGTTGTCATCATTTATGACCAAGATCAAGTGTTGAAATTAAAAAGTTTATGGGGGGCAGCAACACTAACTGAATTAGAGAGAAAGAGTGCCTATAAAGAAAGATATGAACTAACTAATCAATTTCGTATGCAAGCGAATGATGATGTGATTAATTGGATTAACCACTTTAAACAGAAACAGCTAAAGCAATTACCGAAAGATGAAAACTATGAATTTAAAGTGTTTGAATATATGAAAGATATGCATGAAGAAATTAAGGAGAAAAATAAAAAGCATGGTCTGAGTCGTGTTGTTTCAACATTTGATTACCTACATAAAAAAGATGGTGGTACATACTACGTGAAAGAATCAAATGGGGAGTATGAACTAGCTTGGAATACAACAAGCGCGAAGTATACATGGGCTGAAAAACCTGAAACAGTTCAAGAAGCTGGTTCTATTTATACGATTCAAGGCTTTGATTTAAATTATGTAGGTGTTGTACTTGGTCCTTCAGTTCAATACGATACAGCAAAAGATGAAATCGTCATTGATACAAGCTTGTATATGGATAAAGGTGCTTATACAGGTATGGATGGCATTGAAAATGTAAATGAGGCGAAAGAAAAAATCGTATTGAATTCTATAAATATCCTAATGAAACGTGGCATCAAAGGGCTTTACATTTATGCAAGCAACGAAGCATTAAGAAATAAATTGTTGGAATATCAAAAAGCAGGTGAATGATATGAGTGAATTAGAGCAACTAAAAAAAAAAATTCTACAATTTCGAGATGAACGCAACTGGCAGCAGTTCCATAATCCGAAAGATCTGGCGCTGTCATTGTCGTTAGAAGCGAGTGAACTTCTTGAGTTATTTCAATGGAAATCAAGCGAAGAAGCGGTCGAGAAAAACTTGGATAAGATGAAGGATGAGTTAGCGGATATTTTAATCTATTCTATTTTGTTTGCTAATGAACTGAAATTCGATTTAGAAGAAATCATAGTTGATAAACTTAAAAAGAATAATGAAAAATATCCTGTTGAGTTATCAAAAAATAACAAGCAAAAATATAGTGAGTTATTGTAATGGAGGATTAATTGATGTCACATACAAAATTACCAATAAACTCTATAACACCAATATTCCAGATGTGAGGGACACCCTCCCTTCTAACGGAACCCCTATAAAGCTTTGATGCCAAAGGTGTCGCCGCCTTCCGTTCCATGTGCTTACATTTTATAGCTTTCTTTTAAGTCAAATACATGTTTTGGCAAAGAGCCAAGAAAGTAAATTGATATAAAAATTGTAAAAAGGCTGATTCATAACAAAACTTGAATCAGCTTTTTTACATATGGGTATACTTTGTCTTTAAATAGAGAATTTTTCCATTTCTTCTCTTAAGTTCTCTGCAATAGCATTTAGGTCTTTTGCTTTTTCTGAAACAGTCTCGATGCTTTTAAACTGTTCATTTGCGGAAGCCGAAACTTGTTCTGTTCCTGCAGAAGTCTCTACAGCAGAAGCAGATATGTTTTGAACCGCACCAATGATATGCTCCTTGCGCTCATTCATCTCATGAGATAAATGTTTCACCTCTTGTGCAATTTCACTCGTTTGATCTAGAGCAGTCTTTATTGTATTAAAGATTTCACTAGTATCCGCTGTAGCTTTTGCATTTTGTTCAACAATGCTAAGACTCGTACCAATTTCCTGCACAGCACTTTTAGAAATATCCTGAATTGCAGTGATTTTATTCTTAATATCTTCAGTGGCAATTGATGTTTGTTCTGATAATTTTCGAATTTCGTCAGCAACCACTGCGAAACCTTTTCCTAATTCACCTACACGTGCTGATTCAATGGATGCATTCAGAGCCAATAAATTCGTTCGAGTTGCGATGTCTGTAATTATATTGACAATACTTGATATATCAGATGAAGTTTTATCTACTTCTTGAACGATGTTACTAACCTGTTGCGAAGAAACGCGATTCTTCTCTGACCAAATAGAAAGTTGGTTGACGGTATTCACACCTTGATTACTTAAATGATCAATATCCTCAGTCATGGAAGCTATCTTTTCTGTGTGCTCCATAACACGATCAATATTTACAGAAAGCTGATTTAATTGTTCAGCACTTTTTTCTGTATCATGAGCCTGTTCCTCTGTAGCTTTTGCTATTTCATTAATGGCTGAGCTAATTTCGTCAGTAGTACGCACCGTATCATCTGCTATTTGCATGAGAATCTTTGAGGAATCTGATAACTCGGAGCTTGTATTATGTATGTTGACGGTAACATTTTTTAATGCAGATCGCATGCCTGAGATGCCTTTTGCCATGAGACCAATCTCATCTTGATGATTTAATAGCTTCTCTAATTCTGGATTTTTAGTAAAGTCTAAGCTTGCGGTTTGATGAATGATTCTTTCAAGATTTTTAATAGCAGCAACAATGCGACCAATAATCCACCACATTAAAGCACCTATAATTAAAAAACTTACTAAACCTGTAATAATCTGATAGCCCAGTACAGAGTTTGTAATTGATTGAATGCCACTTTCAGGCACCCCAATGTCGATAATCCCATAAAGCTCGCCATCTTTATATATAGGCTCCATTATGTCATATGTCCATATACCTTGAACATCGGCATACCATCTAGTAAATTGTTTTTTACCATTTTTAGCCCCATCAATCGTGTATTCATCTTCATACACTTTGCCTAATTTTTCTTTATCACTATGAGCCACTGCTTCAACATTCGTATTAATAACAACAGCATAAGTCACATTATCTTGTTGTGCTTTTAATTCCACAAAATCTTGTAAAGATGGGATGGGATCACTCTTGGAATTTAATATAGTTTCTACTTGCTTTGCGACTTCATAGACCTGTTCATTTGCTTTCTCAATTAAAACTTCTTTACTATTTTTGCCGACAATCCAAACACCTAATACGGAATTGATTACAGATGACAATAACAGCAAACCTAATGTAAAAAACAATAATCGTCGTTTAATACTCTTGCTTTTCATAAATTTCCCCCTTTAAGTTTTATGAATCTTTATACCCATGAAAACTTAAATTTTAAGTTAAGTATTATGCAAAAAAACAGGAATGTCAATAATGGGTTATTAGACTTATTACTCTTATTGTGACAAAAATAGGTATAAAAGTCCCTTAGTTTTTTTATGAATTCCGAATTATTAAACAGATCGTAAATACCTGTTTTTGGGAAGTGGTAGTGGGTTGATCAATTTCGCCTTGGCATAATTGTAGCTGCCGCTTTGCTTTCGCTACAGATAAATAAGGCGTGACATCTGTCGGGGACTTTAGGCCAGCCCAAACGTTTTGTGGAGTTGCGCGAACGACAAGGAGGCTTTTGGCTGGATCCGCCAGCTCGTCCTTCATCTTCTCTAAATTTGTGAATACAAAGTATACGGATCTATAGGGGCGGGGTATTTTCCGATATTGAGGTAGGGTATCTTCCTATATAAAGGTGACCTGTTGCACTCACGCGGATATACCTACGTTTGTAGCCATTTTATGTTTGGAAACAGTGGGAGTCGAACCCGTGTCCAGAAATTCCAATACTCCAGCTTTTACGTGTGTAGTTTTCCTACTTACATTTCACGTAGCATTACATATTTACGAACTTGGTTCAAAGACCGTACTGATTCAATTGGTTATCGAAAGGAATCGTTTCGTTAAAAACTTCATTTCTTGTTGAATATTCCTTTTTTCATTCCAAGAGACAATCTTGCGACAATTACCTATTTATATCGTTATTAATAAAAATAGAATACCAATTTTTTTAGTATTACTATTTATTAAGTGAAAAGCATAATATCCTAAGTAGGTGAAATACACTAGGGGAACGGTTGATTTATTTGTTTAAAAACCCTTTTTTACAATAATTATGAAACTATCCGCCGCTACATTCGTATAGTAATTAATTATAAAAAAGTAGGTGAGAGGTTGAAGGCAGAGCGTGTGGAACTGATGGACGCATTGAGGGGTTTTTCGCTAATCGGAATTTTAATGGCAAATATGCTGCATTTCCAATTTGGTTCATCAGGAGTAGAAATTATTGAATCGGTGAGTGTGCTTAATAAAGTAAGTTATTATTTTGTGAAAATTTTTGTAGAAGGGTCATTTTATCCGATTTTTGGTTTTGTATTTGGTTATGTTTTGATAAAAATGATTGAATCTCGAGAGGCTTCGGGGTTAAAGTATAAAAATATTGTGTTTCGAAGGGCAGTTGGCTTATCCGTATTAGGGGCTATGCATTTAGCACTTGTGTGGGAGGGTGACATTTTATTAACATATGGCTCGACTCTTTTCATATTATTATTATTCTACTTAAAGCGCCGTGTGAAAACGTATTTTGTGTGGAGCTTCATTTTAACAGCTATCCTCGGAGTAGGAGTCCTTTTTGGTAGTAGTTTTATAGAGATTATTAAGCCTTTAACGGCAGCGGAAATCATGATCTATCAGGATGGTACATACGCAGAAATATTGACGCAACGATTAGGTGAATTACTTGTAGTGAATGGTCTTTCATTATTATTCATCTTACCAATTGGCTGGCTTTTATTGGTCGGTGTAAGTTTTCTTATGGTAGGTCCATTTGTATTATTCGGAATGGGCATGGCGAAAAGGGGTGCATTTTTACAGCTAGAAAATAGCAATCTGACCTATAAAAAAGTGGCGATGCTCGTACCAGTCGGGCTTTTGCTAAAGGGGTTCATTATTTTTGATACCCCGTACAGCTTAATTATTTATTCGACAGGGACATATGTGTTAGCGATTGGTTATATTGCCTTATTTGCTTGGCTATTTAGCCGCTATCAAACAAAAATGAACTATTATTTTGCCCCAATCGGAAAATTATCGCTCACAAACTATTTAATGCAATCAATCATGTGTACGACTATTTTTTATGGCTACGGTTTTGGGTTGTTTGGGAAATTGGGTGTATTTGTTGGAATCCTTTTATCGGTCATCATTTATGTTATGCAGCTAAAAGCCAGTCAACTATATTTAAAACGCTTCTCACTGGGTCCAGTAGAAACAATTTTAAGATGGTTCGTTTATTTAAAGAATCCTCGGAAAGCGGGTTAATATCGTGCAACGGGTGGAGCTACCCTAAGAGGGGGATTGAAGCCTGAAATGTACAAAATATAAAAGCGATGCACACAGTTCAAAATACCGTGTGCATCGCTTTTTAATATAGTAATCAACCCTTCAGAAAATCAGGTTTTGCAAAGCTTGGGTTCGGATATTTATAAAAGCCTTCTCCTGTTGCTCGTCCTAGTTTGCCTTTGTCGATATACTCTGTTTTTAAGAGGTTCGCTAATTTTTTCATGTTGTCATCGCCAGTAGCAGCAACTTTCGCTGATACGATGTTGTGTGCTGTATTTATGCCGACGATATCTAAAATGGCAAATGGTCCGAGTGGAGCGCCAGTGCCGATCATCCAAGTTTTATCGATTGTTTCAGGATCGGATACCTCTTTTACAAGTAGCATTTCAGCAGCATCTAAGAAAGGTACAAGTAATGAATTTAGTATGTAGCCCGGTTGTTCTTTATGTAATGGCAGTGGCACCATACCAATTGCTTTGGCAAATTCAATAACATCTTCGAAAACTTGTGCATCAGTACCTGGGTGCTTCATGATTTCAGCAGTGTTGTTTTTCCAAATCGTATTTGCGAAATGTAGTGCTAAGAATTTTTCAGGGCGCCCCGTAGCTTCCGCAAATTGGCTAGGTAATAATGTTGATGAGTTTGTTGCAAAGATTGTTTTTTCTGGTGCAACTTTGCCTAGGGAAGTATAAAAATCTGTTTTGATTTGTACTACTTCAGGAATTGCTTCGATGACAAGGTCAGCATTTGCAACAGCGTCCGCTAAGTCACTTTTAAAAGTTAGACGTTCGTAGGCAGCATCTACTTGTTCTTGTGTGGCACCTAAATCTTGTTGATACAATGGTTTTAGTTTTGTAATACGATCCTGTGCAATTTTTAATGCATCATCATTGATGTCGTAAACAGTGACAGCAAATCCTTTAAAAGCTGTTTGATAGGCAATTTGACTTCCTAGAACGCCACTACCCGCAACGGTAATATTTTTGTAATGCATGTTAGTGCCTCCTTAGAGAAATAATGTTGGTATTTTAAGATTGGAATTATGTGGTACAACATTATCCTACTGCTTTTTTGGAAAGAAAATCAAATGAAAGCCATTATTAATATGCTAGAAAAATAAATGAGTGAGAATCCTATTATTACATATAGAAGAAATTTAAATTGTTATGCATAGTATCGAGTAATACATCGTGTAACTAGTTTAAAGAGCCTTTGCGCCAAGTGGGGTTTCTATATGTAATAGTTAAATCTATGTTTATTTATATCAGTAGATTTTAAGTCTGCCTTGTTCACAAAATTTCTAAATAAGATCATTGTTAAATGTAATTTAATAGAATATAATTCATCTTATAATTACCATAAAATTAATTTTAATGTAAATTTATTACAGTTATTACGATTCGAATATTTAATTGGTTTTAATATTATTCAGATGATTGTAGGGCCATTTATTAAAATTTGAGAACTAGGAGGGGAAAATAATTTTTAAAAAGAACGGAGATTGTAAAAGTGAAGAGTTAGATTTTTTATTTGAGGTATATGCAAGTTCGAGGTTGGAAGAAGTAGAGGCGTGGGGGTGGGAAGAGAATCAGATTGTGCAATTTTTAGAAATGCAATTTTTATGTCAGCAGCGGTCATATGAAATTCACTATCCTAACTTACAAACTATCGTAATTGACTATCAGAGTATAAAGGTAGGGCGACTTCTTCTTGTAGAACTAGATGGAAAGTTCATTATTGTGGATATAACTATACTACCAAGCTATCAAAATAAAGGGATAGGCACAAAAATAATATCTAATTTATTGGAAAAAGCAAGAGAGCGAAATAAGGAAGTCCATTTAAGTGTTTTCTACAGTAATGATAAGGCAAAGAAGTTATATGAGCGGCTGGGCTTTCGACAGGTTGGTATGGATCAAATGTATATTCATATGGAGCGGACATGTGAACAAAAAGAAAAGGAGGTGGTGGAAGATAAATATTCTTAATTTTCAAATAAGGAGGGGTTTTAATGGATGCATATGTCGGAGAGATTCGTATGTTTGCAGGAAACTATGCACCACAAGGGTGGGCATTTTGTAATGGACAACTATTACAGATAGCAAACAACGAAGTGTTGTTTGCACTAATCGGTACAACTTATGGAGGGGATGGTCTAACGACATTTGCTTTGCCTGATTTTCAAGGGAGAGTAGTTCTTCATCAGGGAACGAATCCGAAAACTGGAACTCCATTTGTGATGGCGAAAAAGGGTGGGGCAGAAACAGTCACGTTAGCAACTACACAACTACCGGCTCATACACATCGAGCTGTAGCTTCTTCATTAGAAGGAACAACATCAAATCCTGAAAATGCGGTTTGGGCAAAGGGGATGCAATATTCTACTCAAACGCCAAATGGCACAATGAACTCAACGATTATTTCAAGTAAGGGTAGCAATTTCCCACATGACAATATGATGCCATTTTTATCAATTAGCTATATCATCGCCCTTGAAGGGATATTCCCATCGGAAGCATAGGAGGTATTGAGATATGAGTGAACCTTTTTTAGGAGAAATCAGATTATTTAGCTTTGCTAGAATACCAAGAGGATGGATGCCGTGTAACGGACAACTATTAGCGATTAACACTAATCAAGCTTTATATTCATTATTAGGAACACTGTATGGTGGCAATGGAACAACAACATTTGCGCTACCTGATTTAAGAGGACGTGTACCTGTTCATATTGGAAATGGTATAAAGCTTGGACAAATAGCGGGAGAAGAAGCACATACATTGACGATTAATGAAATGCCAGCCCATACACATCAAGTTAGCGGAAGTTCACAAAATGCTACTGTGAAAGTAGCTTCTGGCAACGTATGGGGGGTAACCGCTAATGCTTTCTATACAACAAATCAGCCGAATGTATCAATGAGCCAACAAGCCTTATCAACGGCTGGAAGTTCACAGGCGCATCCTAATATGCAACCATACAATGTGATTAATTACTGTATGGCTATAACTGGTATTTACCCGCAGAGAAATTAAAAAGAGGGGAGTTGAGAAAATGGATCCATATGTTGGCGAAATTAGAATATTCGGTGGTAATTATGCACCTAAGGATTGGGCTTTTTGTAATGGACAGCTCTTATCAATTAGGGAAAATACAGCGCTGTTTGCCATTATAGGTACGTACTATGGTGGGGATGGGAAAACGAACTTCGCTTTGCCAAATCTAAATGGTAGAGTAGCTATTCATCATGGAACTGGTACAGGATTAACAACTAGACATATTGGTGAGGTTGGTGGAGAAACTAATGTCACACTACTAGAATCTGAGATACCTAGCCATAATCATGTACCTAATTGCAACAATATTCAAACTTCTGGTGTTGATCCTACTGAAGTAATATGGACTGATCAACAAGGTAAAGGTTCTAGCCTTGTTTATTCAACACAAGTAAACTTGCCAATGAATCCACTTGCTATCCAACCAACTGGTGGCAGTCAACCGCATAATAATATGCAACCGTATCTTGGTATGAATTTTATTATTAGTTTATATGGAGTATTTCCACCAAGAAGTTAAAAACTTTGAATGTAAAGTTAGAGTGATGATGTGAAAGGTGTGAAAGAATGGAGAAGGAGTATGAATAATGGGAAAAAAGATATTCAATGTATTGTTATGTTTGATGTTGATTATATCTTGTCAATTGTCAGTGGTGTTGTTCGTTTCACCTATAAAAGTAGAAGCGGCTAGCTGTGGAGATCCAGGTTATCCAGAATGTATTCAAGATTTAACTAAATCCTCTTGGCTAGGTGATGCTACTAATGGTTTTGTAGTCACTGGAGTTCCGGGTAATGATGGTATTGATCTTTTTAAGTATGAAGATAACCCAGATTATCCTAATGGTTATTTTTTTGATGCTGATGAATTTCAATCACCGAAATCAATTAGAATTTCTGCTGGAGAAGGTTTTACAGGTGGTGTTTTTGATCTGAAAACATTAACGATTAAAACTGTTGGTTCTCCATATCTGGTTGATGATGTGTATTTTGTAACGATTCAAGGATATGATATTGCCGGAGCTGAAAAAGGGAATCCAGTTCTTTTTAAATCTAAGGCAGGTCTATCTGAGTTTGAAATACCTATTAGCTTTGAAGGTATTAATTCTTTTGTGATCACTGCTAGTTCTGATCCTGCAAGAGGAGCTGGTATATATGATATTACTTTTACACAGTTTAAAATAGATATTTCTGATTCAGTACCCCCAACAGTTTCAACTGGAGCAATCAACACCTCAAATATTACTACATCAGGGGTAACGCTAGATTGGACGAAAGCAACTGATAATACAACACTTGAAAACAACTTAGAATATCGTGTTTATCAATCTAGTAGTAGTAACATTGATACGGTAAGTAATATGGAGGCAAATGGAATACCATTGGGTAGCGGTTATTCAAAAGATTTAAATTCTTTCGTAGTGAGCGGACTTGCTCCGAGTACTATGTATTATTTTAATGTGATTGTTAAAGATGCTTATGGAAATAAAAGTGCTTATACTATGAAGCAGGTATCAACACCTGCACCAAATAAACCACCGTCTTCTAGTAATGGGTCAGTCAATGTTAATGAGGGACAAGTGTACACGTTTAACACTACAGATTTTGTCTTTAGCGATGAAGATGCTGGGGATGTACTAAGTCATATTCAAATGACTATTATTCCTAGTAGTGGCCAGCTCTTTATTGATGTGAATGGGAATAACCAAGCTGATATAGGAGAAATTATTTCGAACGGTGGAACAATTAGTAAGTCAGATTTAGATACAGGTAAATTAAAATATGTAACACAAAGTAGTACGTCATCGTCTTTCACGTTTAAGGTGAGTGATGGAAAAGACTATAGTACGTCTACTTATATGATGACGCTAGTAATCAATGCAGGACCTACTGTGATAATTTCATCAAATGAGTCTAATCCGACGAATCATAATCCAATTGGCGTAAAGGTTGATTTTAGTGAACCAGTCACAGGTTTTTCTACATCTGGTATAACTGTTTTAAATGGAACAGTTACTGGTGTTTCAGGTAGTGGAGGTTCGTATATTGCTACTATTTCTCCAACTGCTGATGGAGATGTCAAAATTAATGTCCCTGCAAATGTTGCATCAGATAGTGGTGGGGCCATGAATAAAGCAGCGGCAGAATTTTCAATTACGTATGATGGTACAGCTGCAAATAACATTGTACTTGACAATACTCAAGTATTCGAAAAGAAACCAAGTGGCACAATCGTTGGAACAATTAATGCTACTGATCCAGTAAACTCACAAGAAACATTTACGTATTCTTTGCAGTCCGGAGACGTTAGTTCGTTTACGATTGATGGAAACAAGCTAAAAACAAGTGCTGTATTTGATTATGATACAAAAAATATTTACAGTATTACGATTAGAGCAACGGATGATGCTGGAAACACTTTTGATAAAGCATTTACTATTCAAATTCTGAAAAATCAATCGCCAACTGGATCATTAACCATTAATGGTGGAGCGAATATTACAAACTCAACGAGTGTAACCTTAACGACTACTGCAATGGATGCAGAGGGTGAACCGGTTGAGATGCAGTTTTCTAACGATGGTGTTACTTGGAGTGCATGGGAACCAAGTGCTTCGAATAAAAGTTGGGTAATGGCAAGTGGTGATGGAAGTAAAACGGTTTATATGAAATTAAGAGATGCTGCTGGTAACATATCAAACATACTGACAGATACAATTGTGTTAGATACAACACCACCAGTAGTTACAGGTGTCACAAATAATGGAACATATAACACAAGTGTAACGATAACATTTAATGAAGGGACTGCTACACTAAATGGCGCCGCATTTACAAATGGAACTATAGTCAGTGCAGACGGTAATTACACTTTAGTGGTAACAGATGCAGTAGGAAATACGACAACCGTAACATTTTTAATTGATAAGACTGCGCCACAAATATCGGTAGTATCGATAAAATCTAACAATGTAGATCCTACAAAAGCCAAAGTAGGAGACACGATTACCTTAACTATCACAACAAATGAAAGTATTCAAACACCAATTGTAACGATAGCAAGTAGGGCGGCAACAGTAACTCAAAATGGAGATACAACAAAGTGGCAAGCAACCTATGTCATGGCTAATGGCGATTCAGATGGAACAATTCATTTCACTGTAAATGTCAAAGATCTAGCAGGCAATCAGGCAGCTGAAGTTACAGGAACAACTGACGGAAGTTCCGTAAAATTTGACAGAACAATGCCGACTGTACAAAAAGTAACGATGCGTTCTAATAATGCAAATCCTGAAGTCGCTAAAGTTGGCGATATTATTACATTAGATATTGTGATGAGTAAGGATGTTCAAATGCCGGTAGTTACAATTTTAGGGAAGGCTGCAGCTGTTTCAGATAAAGGTGATGGGGATGCAAAAACATGGCAAGCGAGTTATACATTGCAATCTGGAGATGTAGAAGGAGTCGTAAGCTTTACTATTGATTATAAAGATATTATTGGAAATGTAGGCGTACAGGTTACTACAGTAACTTCGGGAAGAGCAGTTATTTTCGATAACACGGCACCGACACTCACAACAGTTACAATGAATTCAAGTAATAATGACACAACAAAAGCAAAGGTTGGAGATGTCATCACTTTAAATATTGTCGCAAGTGAAGACATAAATTCACCTACCGTTACGATTGCAGGTAAAAGTGCAACGATAAATAATGGTGGCGATAGTGATGCAAAAACATGGAGTGCCAGTTATACGATGCAAGCCAATGATACAGATGGTACGCTTGCATTTACAATTAGTTATGAAGATTTAATTGGAAATATAGGATCACAAGTAACAACTGTCACAACAGGAACAGCTATTACATTTGATAAACAGTCACCGAACGCGTCAACAGTGACGATTTTTTCAAGTAATGTAGATCCTACAAAAGCCAAAGTAGGAGACACTGTTACACTTTCTTTCACAACAAGTGAAAGTATCCAAACCCCAACTGTAACGATAGCGGGGAAGGCGGCAACAGTGATTCAAAATGGAGATGAAAAAACGTGGCAGGCAACCTATGTTATTGCAAATGGAGATTCAGATGGAATACTCGGTTTTACAATTAACTTCCATGATTTAGTCGGGAATCAAGCGACTGAAGTTACAGGAACAACTGATGGAAGTTCAATCTCATTAGACGGAACAAAGCCAACTGTTCAAACAGTAACAATGCATTCGAATAATGTAAATCAGGAATTTGCTAAAGTTGGTGATATCGTAACATTAGAGATTGTAACGAGTGAGGATGTGCATTTGCCAATCGCTACAATTGCAGGTAAAGCCGCAACTGTAACAGATAAAGGGGATGGGGATGCAAAAACGTGGCAAGCCACTTATACATTACAGTCTCAGGATTCCGATGGACCTGTGAGTTTTACACTCGACTTCCAAGATTTAAATGGCAATAAAGGTCTGCAAGTGACAAATGTTACAACAGGTACGATCGTATTATTTGATAAAGAACAACCTGAAGTAACAGAATACTACCCGCTTCATAATGCACTTGACGTGTTGAATACAGACAACCTTATATTGACGTTTAATGAAAACGTTGTACCAGTCACTGGTAAGAATATTATCATTAAGAATGTTACTGAAAATCAAATAGTGGCGAGTATTGAAGCGAATGATTCCAATGTTACTGTTTTGGATGGAGTGGTGACCGTTGATCCTTCAGCGGATTTAGCTCATAACATCGTCTATAGTGTTGAAATTGATGAAGGAGCATTTACGGATATAGTAGGAAATAATTATTCAGGTATAGTTGACCATACGATTTGGAACTTTACAACAAAGTCACAACCAACATTTACGGTTATTTACGATGGAAATGGGGCGTATGGAGGCAAAGTTCCAACAGATACAAATCAATATAAAACGCAAGCGACGGTTTCGATATTGGGGAATTTAAGTAATTTGGTGAAGAGTGGATATACATTTATAGGGTGGAACACAAAAGCCGATGGAACAGGAACCACTTATAGTGGAGGACAAACAATCAAAATGGGAACTGCTAATCTGATGCTGTATGCAATGTGGGATAAGAACAGTTCGTCTGATGGTGGTAGTGGTAGTGGTAGTGGTAGTAGTGATGGACAAAATCCGAATCCAGGTACTGGCCCTAATCCAACACCAGGGCAACCAACTCCAACTCCAGAAACTCCAAAGTCTGTTGAACCGACAATGCCTGAGCAACCGAAGCCGACACCAACGAAACCAAATGAACAAAAGCC
Organism: Lysinibacillus sp. NPDC096418; assembly: GCF_044762775.1. Lineage (NCBI taxonomy): Bacteria > Bacillati > Bacillota > Bacilli > Caryophanales > Bacillaceae > Lysinibacillus > Lysinibacillus sp. NPDC096418. The sequence goes on along the minus strand of NZ_JBIWEY010000005.1, from coordinate 145,655 downwards.
AACACCAACAGAGCCAAATCAACCAGAAAAACCAACAACAGATGTTATCTTTTCAGATGTACAGGTGGATCATTGGGCTGGTGAGATGATATATGATTTTGTTAAAAGAGGATATATAACAGGATATTCTGATAGTACGTTTAGGCCTAATGAGCCGATAACACGTCAGCACGTCGCATTAATATTAACGCGTGTATTTCAGCTAAGTCCTAAAAAGGAAGCACTGGCATTTAAAGATATTCCAACGAATCATCCGTATTATGGTGTAATTACTTTAGTACAACAAGCGGGTCTTTTTGAAGGGAATAATGGGAATTTCAACCCAAATGCAAATATGACACGTGCTCAAATAGCAAAAGTATTAGCGATTGAATTAAACTTACCAGTAGCGAACACACCTATTTTTAGAGATGTGCTACCAACACACTGGGCATATAATTATATTAATGCGTTAGCAGTGAATGATATTTCGCTAGGAGATAATGGTTACTTTAAACCAGAAGCATCTCTAACTCGCGCCCAATTTGTCGCATTATTATACAGAGCGCTCAACCATTAGTTATATCATCACTTGATGACTGAAGAATATTAATCGAAAAAGCGAGACAAAGAATAACACCTTTCGTTGAAAGTAGGTATTGTACCCTATCCAATCAACGTGAAGGTGTTTTTCTGTCGACTTAAAGGACACAATTAATAATAATGAACTGTAGTAAACATACCACCCAAACCAGGTGCACCATTATTTGTGACATGATGGGGCATGTGACAATGGAATGGCCAAACACCTGGATTATTCGCTAGGAAACTTATATCCCACGTTTCTCCAGAGGCAACGAGTATTGTATTTTTGCGAATTTGTGTTTTTTCTGGAATGGGGAATCCATCTGCACCAACAACGCTGAACTGATGACCATGTAAATGCATAGGATGATGGTTCATTTGGATATTGCCAAAACGAACTCGTACTAGATCCCCGTATTTGACAGGTAAAGGTTTAGTAAATGGACAGCATTTTCCGTTTATTGTAAAGAAATTGAATTCGGGTTTTATGAAATTTAAGTTGTATTTTCCTCTAGTTAGGTTCCCCCAAGGAAGCTTATCAATAGCCCATTCTTGTAATAAACAAAGATAATCTCTATATCTAGGCATATGTTGCATTCTTGGATCTTCCACAATGAAGCCACCTAATAGCCCTGCATTATCTTGTACGGCAACATTAACATGAGAATGATACATATAAGTGCCAGGTGGATTTTGAATCTTAAAATGGTAATCAAAATAATGCCCGGGTTCGATAAATGGGGACGGTTCGATTGGTGGAACACCATCCATATTATTGGGCACAATTAATCCATGCCAATGAACGCTCGTCTTTTCAGGCAAGCGATTAATGACTCGAATACATACATGATCTCCAGGACAAACACGAATCGTGGGCCCAGGCGTAGACCCGTTGTACCCCCATGCTTTAATAAAAATGCCATCTACTAGTTCCCATGTGATTTCTTCAGCAATTAAAGTGAAAAACTTTGTTCCATTGGCTTGAATAACATATGGTAAATCCGCAATGCCAGGGGTGATGACCATACAAGTCCTCCTAATTGAGCTTATTTTAATACTGTATCTTCAGCTACACATAGCTGAGATTTCCTTCATTTATATTGAAGAGAAAACAAATTTATAAAGTATATGTGCCGGGGGAGTTTGTATGCTTGTCTTGTTAGAATCGCTGGTTATATTTTTGTTTTAAAGAGAGGGAAAGTAGTTATCTACTATGCGGGGAAAATTACCTATGCAATTCATGGAACTTTTAAAATAGTCTTGCTAAATTACATAAAGAGTTTGACAGGGATTACGCATTTTATCATAGGGAATTTTTAATGTTTTTTACATAATTTTCATATATAAGTGGATTAAAGTTCTGTCGATTTAGTACACTAAATTTATGAAATGAAGGGGGAATAGTAATAGTGAAAAAAACAATTTTAGCTGGAGCATTAAGTATTACTTGTTTAACAGGAGGCTTTGATCTTCAAGCACAGGCAAAAGAAAATGCAGAAGTTCCTAGTAAGTCTTACATAAAACAGCTTGCTGCTACGACAAACGTTAGCCAGGTACAAGCTTTATCCTATCAAGAAATCTACAAAACATTGGTTCTTGCCAAATTGGTTTATGAAGAAGATCAAATGTCAGTAGTTTCAGATAAAAATAGCATTACATTAAAAATTTCGTTAGAGGCGATTAAGGAATCCTATGAGGAAGAGGAAGCAAAAGAATACGAAGAGATTCATAAAGGGTTAGAAGAAATTTTTAAGGATGCCATTCAGATGAAGTTTACTCAATCAGGAGCATCTTTCAAAACTGAAATTTATGTAGAAGGTGCTTGGCAAGAAATAAGTGCTCAAGATTCAAATGAATTCTTTACAGCATTAAACCCTACGGATTTAGATTTAAAACCAGGTGGTTATTTCACAGATACAATCGGACATTGGGCTGAAAGTTATATCCAATTCCTCTACCAAGTAGACGTGATAAACGGTACTTCTAATACAACATTCAACCCAAATGGACAAGTAACGCGTGGCCAACTGGCAGCGATGATTTTCCGTGCATCTGGTTTAGATGTAAATGAAGATTATGAAGGACCTGCTACATATAAGGATATGCAAGGATTTTGGGGCGCAAAAGAAGTAGCAATTTTACAAGAGTATGGACTAATCGATATTTTTGATGGCACTAATTTTGAGCCAAATAAACTTGTGACACGTGAGGAAATGGCAGATGTAACAGCAAAATACTTGATTGGAATGGAGATTGATGCGGTAGAGAAGAGTAGTAAAAATAATACATTTACTGATAAGGGTCAAATGCGTAAGGAAACAGTGGATTCTATCGGTTTATTACAACAATTAGGAATTGTTGGTGGTGACGGTGGGAAATTTAATCCGAAAGGAAATCTGACACGTGCGCAGTTCTCCAAAATAATGGCACTTTCGGTGTTGTTAGTGGCTGAGGACGAAGAATAAAATATTGGTTTATATTCGATAGTTTTACTTCCTTAAAGTCGTGCAGGAGCTATACGAATGACGAAGTTTAATATTTATAGAAATGATGCTATAATTAGAGAACTCAAGTAGATTAGGGAAGCATACGCCTAATTGAATGAAAGGTATCCGAAACTTCTTTCATCGGAGGTGTATAACTATGAATAAAAAATGGACCATTGAAAATATCCGTGAGTATGTAACAAAAAATTCAGACTGCAAACTACTCTCTACTGAATATCATGGATTCTCACAAAAACTATTGTTTAAATGTTCATGTGGGCAAAATTTCGAAAAAACGTTTACGAAATTTAAAAAGAACAATCAGAGAAATTGTTCAAATTGTGTGGCACCTAGAACGTCACGATAAATTTCAATTATGTTGGAAAGTTCAGGGACATTGATGGGTGAATCCTAGTCATTATTGTGGTTAAACTATTAAATCAGAATTTATAGAGTTCGAAGTTTTCTTAACTATTTAATCTGTTAGAAATAAGTAAAGAGTAGCGGATGAGCTACTCTTTACTTTTTTTATTTAATTAGTTTGCGCAAATTAATTAAAGTGTTACTTTGAAACTGACTGCTTTACCGATAATTTTTGCAGGATTATTTTCATTGACGATGTACGGCTCGTGCTTTGGATTGTCCGGCATTAGGAAGATTGTATCCCCTTGTTTTTTTACCCGTTTAAGTGTTGCTTCAGTATCACCGTTTACAAGAACTGCTGCAATCTCACCATACTCAACTTCACTTTGTTCCCTTATCAAAACTTTAGAACCATCCGGTATAGTCGGTTCCATTGAATCTCCTTTTGCTACTAAAGCAAAAATATTGCCAGCAGGTAATAAGTCAGCGAACTCATACATATAACTTTCTACATTTTGTTCTGCAAGGATCGGTTCTCCACAAGCAATTGTGCCGAGAATAGGAATTTTCACGAAATTTGGCTGCATTTCGATTAAATTAGTTGGTTGTTCTTCAGTTAAATCGGATCGCTTAATCTTAAAATAGTCAGCCATTAACTGTAACTTATCTGGTCTAGGGTATGTGCTAGCCTTCATCCAATTAGAAACTGTGGTTTCAGGGATATTCAAATCTCTTGCCATATCAGTTTGATTCAAACCTTTTTTATTTAATTGATATTTTAAATTTTTAGAAAAAACTAACTTTACATCTGTTTTTCCCAAGATAAATCACCTCCTTGTCTATGATGATACCGAAATTGAGTAGTTTTGTAAAACTTTTAGTACCTTTAAAGAGTATTTGCGATATGTTAATACTTGACTATACTGTTTAAAGGTACTATATTGTGTTTATAGAATATAGGAGGTTATAAAATGATAAGAATATCGTTAAGGGCAGCTCGTGTTAATGCAGAATTAGAACAAGGAGATGTAGCTTCTAAAATTGGTGTCACAGCTAAAACATTGAGCAAGTATGAACGGGGAATTACTGCTATACCAGGTTTTTTGTTAGAAAAGGTCGCTGATATCTACAATGTTCCAGTAGACTCGATAAGATTGCCAATTGTAAATGACGGTAAATATGATGATTTTTTTTATGAAGAAGTACCGTTTAAAGGTATTTTTATTTCGCATTTTAATCAATGAAATCTATAGTGGAAGTTTGTAGAGATTTGATGTAAAAACGAATGTTTGTTCTTTAGAGGGATAAAAATAAAATTAAGGGGAATTTTAGAAAATGAAAGCTAGATTAAATGAATTAGATCGTAAGATGAAAGTAACACCAATCAATTATTACTCAGATAAAATTTTTAACGCAAATGCTGAGGATGACAATGGGAACGATTTAACATCTCCTGAAGAAAATGCGAGAACATATTTTGGTGCAGGAATAACTGTAAATATGCAAGAGGCACTAAAATTCCCTGATAAAAATAAAGAGTATGTCGATGCTCTAAATGACTTACTAGAGGAATCGAATCAGTACTTACTTGAATTGCGTCATCAAATAGTAGAGGAAGTGTTAAATCACAATGATTTGCGATTCGATGACTATGTGTTACCCAATCTTGTAAAAGAATATCAGGGGCATAAAGATTATATCGACGGTTTAGCGTCTGCTTTAGAGGTTATTAAATATACGCCTAGGGAATTGATAAACACATGAAGCCAAGAAGTATTTTATATTAAGATAGATTGTTAACTAGGATTTGTGTATTTAAGAATTGGGGGCAAGAAATGTGTACTCGATTCAAGATGAAGAATCTAACTACGATATTATGAAAAACTAAAAAAAGCTCGCTAAAGGCGGCAACCGATGACGAGCACTAGAAAAAATAAATCTGTTAAAAATATAACATAGTAGGACATCTAATGGCCACTCTTCATGACTTATATATCTCCTATTAATAGTTATAAAAAAATAAAAAGTAGGTGCAGCAGATGTATGAATGGTTACTAGACTATCGGCAAATGGAAGATGAAATTGCATACCTGGAATTTAATCTTGAACAATCAAGAAAAGAGCTGAAACGTTGGGTAAGCGGTGATTTAGCAGGTGTGAAACTTACTGCTGAATCTGATGGTGCGAAGCTGGAAGAGCGAATTGAACGAATTGAAAATGAATTAAAGATTAAGCAAAACGAAAAGGAAAATTTTATGGAGCTAATTAGTAAATTTAAAGGATTAAATCATAAAATATTGAAGTTGAAATATGTTGAGGGGATGACATTGGAAGAAATTGCGGAAGAGTTAAATTACAGTGCTAGTTATATATACAAGAAGCATGCAGAAATTGCTAAGATGGTTCGATTCGCTCACGAAATAAAACTTTCACTTTCCTGATATCTGTTAATATGAATAGAAAATATTGATTATTTTTTATAGTGTTGACGTAATAGTTAGATATATTGCTTTTATCACGGCAATGACAAGTGTTCTCTTTATTGCTTCAAGGCCACTCATTTTTGAGTGGCTTTTTTTTATGGTTCTGTAGGAATTAAATAGATGATTAAGTTGTTTAGCAAATCAGTAGAATAACCTATCTAGTGTTATCGTATAAACTTTCACTTTTCTGACAGCTAGTAGTGTGTATAGAGACTATTGAATATTCGTTATATGATGTTAGTGTAATAGTTCGTTACAAGATAATGAGATTAGCTTTAAAGAAATTTCACCCTGTCGATTGCTGATTATTCAATCATCATTAATTTTTAATAATATTTCAATTATTTTAAGAAAGGAATGCGAATTATGGATCCAATCTATGCAAAGTGTAATAAATCATGTGGGCATAAGTTTTATGTTTCATATTTTAAGAAAGAACAGTTGCATAAGTCTATTGAGAAGACATACTTTAATTGTCCTAATTGTGGTCGAGAGTATGTCTGTTTTTATACGGATGAATCTACACGTAAAAGCCAATCTAAAATGCGCGAGTTACATCGTGAAATGAAGTGGGCAGATGGTGATCAAATGGAAAAATTGAGGCAAGAAGAAGTATACCTAAAAGACATTATTACACACAATATGGTTTGTATTAGAAGAGAAATAGAGTCCTAGTTCTCAATTTATTTACAGTGAATGATAACTTTAAGAAATGTTTCTTATTGTTTTGGAACTAACATTAACCTTGAAAGGAGGTGGCAAATAGTGAGTAAGCAAAAATCATTAAATAGTTTTTTTAGTATGAAAGCGTCTGCTGATAGAAAATCAGAAGACGTTTTTTATTACGAGCAAAGTACCCAATTGCTACAGTGAAAAGAAAAAATATCGTTTAATAGCGATATTTAATTCATTGAAGGGAGGTGAATTAAATGAAAAAGTATAAGGCAATCAATCTGTTTTTCACCTGAATTTGTCAAGCGTAATAGAAGTGACCACCAATATAATGGCAGATGTAGATTGAGGAGATAATGTCATGAGAGATTTATTTAATTACATTCCTACTATATTAGAGCCATTAGGCTTACCAGTCATATTTAATGGAATCCCTTCTGGCTCTGAAAAACCAAATCAGTATATTACCTTTTTAGAGGTAAGTGCCAAGCCAATTTTCGAAGTAGGTGAAAACGAAATAGAAACGGAACGACTTATACAACTAAAAGTATGGTCTGACTCTAGTTACCATCAACTTGTAGAGCGTATCAAACAATTGATGGAGAAAGCTGGCTTTGAACGAGTTTTGGAATATGACGTACCGAATGAGGAAGGTGCATCACACTTTAACCGAGTGCTACAATTTATCTTTTTTGATGAGTAATTAAAAAAATTAGGAGGTCATGTAAATGACAACAATCGTAAATGAAAAACCGCAAAAAATTAGCTTAAAACGTATTCACTATGCACTAATGACAGATGCACAAACTGAAACATGGGGTGATGTTAAGACATTAACAATGCCTATTTCTCTTACACTTACACCTAACTTTTCAGAAGCACATCTAGATGCAGGAGATCGTGTCGTAGATCAAGAAGCGCAATTAGACTCTATCACGATTGCGGGTGAAACAGCAGATTTACCAACGGAAGTACTAGTTGACTGGTACGGGCATAAAAAATCTGCCGAGGGGGGTGTTATCACCAATGCAAATGATACACCAAACGCAATTGCAATTGGTTTTGAATCAGGATCTAAATTAGTATGGCTTTTAAAAGCAAAACTAAAACCGGGTGAAGAATCGAACGCTACACGTAAAAAAGGTGAAACAAGCTATAAAGTGTATCCATTTGGTGGTGAAGCATTACCATTAATCGATGGAATTATCAAACATACTGTGGATACACGTGATGCGGGAGTTACAGCGACAGCGGAAACGTTCTTTACCACAGTTACAAAACCAAGTGAAACAGTACCAACCCCTTAATAGTGAGAAGCCCTTTCGAGGGTTTCTTTTTTAATTATGATAAAAAGGATGGATGAATGATGCAGATTATATTGAAAATAGACGGTCAAGAAAGAATGTTTAACAATGACTTTGTAAAGGCTCGTGTATTCCGTAATGCCCTAAAGATGAATGAAAAAATGCGTAAAGAAGGCAATGAAATTTCCGTCGAAACTTTTGATGAAATGATTGGCTTTGTTGTTAATGTTTTTGATAGTCAATTTACAGTAGATGACGTATGGGATGGATTGGAAGCAGGAAAGCTGCAAGATGAAATTATGCGTGTATTTAATAGTGTGTTGAACATCGGAGGACTTGAAACGAAAACTGCTATTAGTGATGCGGAGGGAAAGTTAGCGGACTAACACCATATCAAAATATTAAAAAGTTTTATCGTGAATTGATAAAAGAGGGCTACAAATTACATGAAATTGACGAAATGGATATCCATTTTTGGTTTGAGCTTTCAGATGATTATGAAGATATGGAGGAGGTCACAGCCAACGAAATTTCTTGGTTGTGATTTTGATTTTTGCCAAAAAAGGCGGTGAAGAATATATGACGAATATTAGTGCTATTGAACTGAGTCTCAACGCAGATAATTTTAATGGTTCCATAGATCAATCCATCAGAAGATTGACTGCAATGGGAGCTGAGCTACAAGCTTTACAAGCACGGGGTAATGAATATGAAAACTCTATCGAGGGTTTATCACAAAAAAACAATATTCTATTCCGTTCTGTTGAAGCATCTAACATTAAGTTAAGAGAACAAAGCAATAGATATACTGAATTAGTAGCATCTGGAACAGCATCCGAAGAAGCAATTGAACAACAGGCAATTGCTGTAAATGAAGCACTCGCTGAATATAATCAATTAAATACGCAATTATCAGAAGTTAGTAATCAATTAGATATACAATCCTCTAAATGGAACCAGTTTCAAGAGGTTGGCGGAAAAATGAAATCTGTTGGTGAAAGCATATCTACGATTTCAACACCTATAAAAGCGATTGGCGTTTTAGCCTTTAATGCAGCAGTAGATTTTGAAAATGCATTTGCTGGTGTGCGGCAATCTGTCAACACGAGTGAAGAAAATTTTAAAAAGCTTGAAGACGGAATACGTAGTATGGCTAAAGAACTTCCAGTAAGTGCTACTGAAATAGCAGGGGTTGTTGAATCAGCTGGTCAGTTGGGGATAGCTGAAGATCATTTACTATCTTTCTCTCGTACAGTTATTGACTTAGGAGCATCAACAAGCATGACGCGAGAGGAGGCAGCAACTGAATTTGCTCGTTTTGCTGGTATCGTCGGGATGAGCCAGGGAGATTTTGACCGATTAGGCTCATCTGTTGTCGAGCTTAGTAACAAGATGGGTGTAACTGAATCTGACATTATCGCAATGGGAATGGGGTTTGCCAAGCAAGGTGCGCAATTAGGCATGACTGAGGCGCAAATAATGGGTCTTGCTGGGACAATGTCTAGTTTAGGTATCGAGGCTGATACTGGTGGAGCTGCCATGACAACAGTTCTGCAAAAGATTCAAAAAGCTGTTGGTGATGGAGGCGAGAGCTTATCTGGCTTTGCAAAAGCAGCAAATATGTCTAGTGCTGATTTTAAAAAGGCATTTGAGACGGACGCTGTTTCAGCATTAGATGCATTGGTGAAAGGGTTAGCTGAAACCTCAGAAGGCGGTGCTAATTTAAAAAGTATTTTAACAGATTTAGGGGTTAACGGTGATGAAACCGATGTGTTAATGAGTATGGCAAATGCATCAGATCTGTTATCGTCAGCAGTCGATAGCTCTTCGCAAGCATGGAAAGATAATACGGCATTATCCAACGAAGCTGCTCAAAATTACAAATCAACAGAATCTCAAATGACCATGATGAAAAATCAGCTAGTGGATATTGGTATTAGTATTGGCCAGATTTTAATTCCAATGGTTCTGGAAGTAATGGATGTCATTGCACCATGGATAGAGAAGTTCAGTAATTTATCATCTGAAACCCAAAAAACAATCGCTATTATTGGTGGCTTAGCGGCAGCGATTGGTCCTTTACTTGTGGTTGGAGGAACGTTAATAACCAGCGTTGGTTCAATTATTAGTGCTGTTGGTGGATTTTCTACGGCAATTGGTGCAGCAGGAGGCGCGACAACATCATTTGGCGCGGCATGGGCATTAATAACAGGGCCTATCGGAGCAACGGTTGGCATAATTGCAGGAATCGGATTAGCAGCCTATGCAGTTGGTCGTGAACTAAATGAATCATCCATTCAAGTTGCTGATTGGAAAGATAAAGTATCAGAATCAACCGCAGAATCAGTTGGGAGTTTCTTGGAATTATCTGATCAGGCGACAGTCGCACTTAACCAAATGGCTTGGTCCGGCGTAGCAGTAACAGAAGAAATGGCAGCCAACATGGTAGGTATTTATAATGAGATGGGCGATCAAGTGTTGACCGAAATGCAATCTGATCATGCGCAAGAATTAGAGACTATGCAAAATCATTTTGCTCAAAGTGATGCCTTAACTGAAGAACAGGAAGCAAAAATTTTAGAACGGGTTGCACAAAGTCAAGCTGAGCAACAACAGGTTATCGCAGATGGTAAGGCGAGAATTGAAGAAATTTATCAAAATGCCTCCGAAAACAATAGAGGAATTACTGAGGCTGAGCAACAAGAAATCAATCTTATTCAACAAACGATGACTGAGAACGCAATCAAGCATCTTTCCGACAGTGAAGTAGAGCAAAAGATTATTCTAGAAAATCTAAAAAATGAGGCTTCAAATATTACAGCAGAACAAGCAGCTGAAGTTGTGAGAAACTCGCTTAAACAAAAAGAAGATGTTCTAAAGGAAGCAGAAGAACAATATAACGAAACACATAAATGGGCAGTTCGACAACGAGATGAAACGGGTACAATGTCTGCAGAAGAAGCACAAGCAGTTATTGATGAGGCAGCGAGAAAAAGAGATGAAACGGTTGCTAACGCAGAAGACATGCACCAAAAGGTTGTAAGTGAGGCACAACTGCAAGCAGAAGAACATGTCAATAAGGTGGACTGGGAAACTGGTGAGATTAAGTCAAGGTGGAAAGTATACACAGAAAATGTTGCAAGTGATGCCAAAGCACTTGGTAAAGCAATTAGCGATGGCTGGAATAACGCTTGGACTGCTACTAAAAATAGAGTGAATGAGATTAAGCAAACAGCAGAAAAAAAAATTACGGATATGAAAACCGCTGTAGAAACGAAAATGGGCGAAGTTAAAACTAAAATCGAGACAAAGTGGAATGAAGCACAAGTTTTTTTATCTGGCATCAGTTTGGGGAAAATAGGTAAAGATATTATATCAGGTTTAATTGGTGGTATTGGAGATATGTTCGATAGTGTTAAAAAGAAGGTTGGAGAATTAGCGGGCCTTATTCCAGAATGGGTAAGGGAAAAATTGAAAATCAATTCTCCATCACGTGTCATGATACCAATTGGTAAAGGTGTGGGTGAAGGTTTAGCAATCGGGATCGAGCAAGGAAATGAAGGAGTTAGAAAAGCGGCTGAGGAATTAGCGGAGGCTGCAATACCAAATGTGACGCAGCATTTATCAATTACTAAAGAGGCAATGCAAAAAGTCCAAGAAATTGTAAGTAGTGCTACAAAAGCCAATTCAGCCGAAATTGAAGTATTACAAAAAGAGGCTGAGAATAAACGAATTGAGATTTCCCAAAAAGCTTCGGAAAAAATTGCTACGATTAAAAACAATGCAACGAAACAACAAATTGCCCTTACTGTGGATCAGATAGCTCAAATTAAGCAGATTGAAGAACAATCCTTAAAGGATAGTGAAACCATTACTAAACAATACGCTGACAAAATTGCAAAAATAGAATCTAACTCAGCAGATGCAAAATTCATAGCTTTAAAGGAATATGTAGAAGCTCAAAAGGCTGCTGGCGAAATGACAGCAAAGCAAGAGGCAGAGTTTTGGCGTTATAGTGCAACGACATTTAAAGAAGGTACTAAAGAAAAGTCCAATGCTTTAAAAGCGTATAACAAGGCATATTCTGAAATGGTTAAAGATCAATTCGATAATGAAAAGGAATATGTTGATAAACGTAAGAAATATAACACACTATCGCTCGCAGAGGAATTGAAAATTTACGAAAATTTTCTTGCACAATATGAAGCGGGTACAGAGGAACGTACTTATTATGAAGAGAAATTCTATGATACTAAAAAAGCAATTAGTGAAAAAATCAAGACAATCAATAATGATTATTTAAAGCAAACACAGGATATTAATAAAAAGTTATTGGATGAGGAGCAGAAGCTTAACGACGCCTATACCAATGCTTTGGAGAGCCGTGCGAAAAGCATTAAAGGATACTTTGGACTATTCGATGAAGTGAAGATAGCCGATTCAGTAGAATCATCAAGTCTAACCCAAAATTTAAGTGAGCAAGTAAATGCTCTTTCTCAATGGCGAATTGAGCTATCACAACTTGAAATGCGGGGATTATCAAGTACTATTATCGATGAATTAGAAGCAATGGGCCCAAATGTTCTCGCGCAATTACAAGCACTGAACCGTATGACAGATGGGGAACTATTGCAATATGAGGAGCTGTATGAAGAGAAACTTTATATAGCTCGTGAAGCAGCGATTAAGGAGTTAGAGCCATTACAAGCTGAAACAAAAGCAAAAATTGAGGCTTTACGAAATACGGCAAAAACTGAATTGACAACTTTAAATACAGAATGGCAGGGGAAAATTAATGAAGTCGTTTTTGGTACAAGCGAAATATTAGGGTCTATGAATGATATTGGAAAAAATGCTATTCAAGGATTAATTGATGGCATGAAAGGAATGCAACCAACATTACAACAAACAGCAAATAGTCTTGCGAAAAATGCCGCAGAGACAATTAAAAAAGCACTTAATATCAATCCAACCTCTTCTGTCATACAGAATGTAAGCGAGGGGTTAGTAAATGGGCTTAATTCGATTATGAATAAGGCTACAAATGTAAGCGAACGATTGGCGAATAGTGCCGTACTAGATTCACCTTCATCGCCGGCACAAAAATCTAAGAATAACATTGTAGCACAAAACTCTAGTCCCTCTACGATTATTGTACAATCCGTTTTAGATGGACAGATTCTGGGTGAATCTGTTGTGGATGTAGTCAGTGGTAGACAATATAACAATGCAAGTATCAATGCATTAACAAGGGGGTTAAGTGGTATATGAAAATGATTTTAAAGGATGGCCGCGAACTTATGATGAGCGACTACAGTTTAAAATTATTAAAATATTACATTCCTTCTGTGTCTATAGAGCATCAGTCATCCGAGATGGATGGTGGTGACGGTGCAATCTTTACTAATACACGCTTTAGTGGACGAACGATTACAGCGAAATTTATGTATAAAGCATTTGATTATCATGATTTTAAATTGTTTGTTGCAGATATTAACGCATTATTTGCTCGTAAAGAATTTTTTTATATTATTTTTGAAGCAGAGCCAGGTAAAAGATGGAAGGTACGTTTGGCGAATAGTTATCAACCAAATGAGCTGCTTCGAAAAGTAGGAGAGCTAGATATTCAATTTATTTGTGAAAATATTTATGCTGAGTCTGTACCCACAACTTTAGATTTAAAGGAATGGGATATTGATAAATGGGCTTGGGGTATGGGATTTGATTGGGATGAAGATTTAGCTTACTCATATAGTAGTAATAGCTTTACTGTAAAAAATTATGGCAATGTCGCAATCGATCCACGTAGACATGAGTTAGAAATTGTGCTCAAAGGGATTTTTGACAATAGCATTACGATCACAAATGGAACAACTGGGGAATCTTATACTTTTAGCGGATCATTATATTCTACAGACACACTTGTACTAAAGGATGTTCAATCATTTAAAAATGGTACATCTGTTTTTAAACAAACAAATAAAAAGCTAATCACTTTATCTGTTGGTGATAATAACTTTTGGATTTCAGGCGGTACTGTTCACAGTATCGTTTTTAATTTTAGGTTTTTATATTTGTAAGGAAGGTGAAAAAATGACGATTAGTTTACACACGACACAATCACCAATTAGTCGTTCAGAACGAAGTAAAATAAATGAAAACTGGAATCGTATCATTGCAGGATTAACGAATTTACAAACACAAATCAATATTCTTGCGGATGGGGAAGTCGATGAGCTTTTAAATCAACTCAACCAAGCTGTAGTTGATGCTAACATTGCTGTACAGCAAGCTATTGAATTAAATAACACGGCAACACAAGAAGCAATAGACACTAACAATGCGGCGTTACAAGCAGCACTTCAAACGATATCTATTTCATTAGTAGATTTAAATAATGCTATAACAAATGCAAATGTTGCAACTGAAAGTGCGAATGAAGCAACCAGTAATACCTATCTAGCTGTACAAGATGCTATAAATGCTACACAAGACGCCTTGACTTCAATTACTGACATGCAAAATTTTGTGAATCAATTAAGTGGGAAATTAGAGTACAACAATGATACTCAGTATTTGAAAAATAATATCGTTACGCTGAATGGTAGTGGATATATTGCGTTGCAAAATACTAAAGGAAATGTTCCCCCAGATCTACCGACGATCTCTAATGCACATTGGCAGCTACTAGCTGAGAAGGGTGAAAAAGGTGACAAGGGTGAACAAGGGGAAACAGGTACTGGTATTAATGTACGTGGGAGTCTTAAAAGCGTAGACGACCTACCAGCTACTGGCGATGTTGGAGATGCATATTTAATTGATGGAAATCTCTATGTGTGGAGTGGAGTTGTATGGGAGGATGCAGGAAACATCAAGGGGCCAAAAGGTGACAAGGGTGATAAAGGCGACGCGGGGGCAACTGGCCCACAAGGTCCGGCAGGTGCTGATGCAGACATCTCGGAAATAACACAAGTCGTAACAGAGTTAAAGCAAACAGCTACTAATCACTTCACTAACGAGGATGACCATCTACAAGAAGGGGAGCGTGATAAGTGGAATAAAACAAAAATAGATTTAGGCAACCATGCAAATAATTCAGAATTACATGTCGATGCAGCAAAACAGCAGTTAATCTATGATTCATTGCAGGCTAATAGATATAATAACAACAGTCTTATAAACTTTGATAAAAATTATATTAAAAAGGCGTTTTATACGTCATGGAAAACAACGGTCAATTCAGAAGATTTTAACTTCATAATTCCTCATGGATTTGGTTTAGCGGGATCTATAACTCTGAAGGTCGCGTCATCATATAGTGTGGGTAATGCTGGTGGGGAAGCAATTATAAAATACGATATCGTTGCTGGGTTTGATGGTAGAATACATTGGCAAAGAAAAACAATTATTGACTTACCGAAAGACACTATGGGTCAAAGGTTTACGTTCTCCGATATTTGGGACGGCGGTGGTGGGGCGTTTGTTATTACCATAACTAAAAGAGCCGCGACCAATAATCCTATTAACGTAGTGTTCGAATATAACAGCGTAAATAATAACGCATACGAAACAATTGATGCTATGACAACGACGGTATACGATCATGGTGTGGCAAATTCTTTCACGCCTCAACAATCAATAATAGACCAACTTTTTACATCTGTAGAAGCTTTAAAGTCCTCGTCCGTTGATAAAAACACTAAAGTAGCTCAGGCTATCACGGACAAGGGAATCACAACTAGTCCTGATGCTACAGGTGACCAAATGGCAGCTAACATTAGAGCTATTCAAACAGGTAAGAAATCATTAGAATATTTTGTTCCTATTAATTTAAACCCAGGTCAACAACAAGAATATGTTACTCCCCTAGGTTTTACTGCAAGAAATTCTGGACATCAGCTTGGTGGACAATATCTATTGTTAGGGTCTGCTTTTGGTGTTATGAATCCTCAAGTAGTAAGTGTTCTTAGCGTCAAAGCTCAAGGCAATAATATAGTAATGACTGTTAAAAATAATGGCCAATCAGTGTACAATCATCCCGGAACATTTCATTTTGCCTCAGAATAAAAAAGAATTGGAGTGAATTATATGGCAGTAGGAGCAAGAGTTTTCTGTGACCAAGACGGAGAATTAATCCTTATGCTTGGTGAATCTTCTTATCTATCATCAAGGAAGGAAATCACCTCATTGCATTGTATTGATATGGAATATGGCGCTTTAAATACCGTCACGCATTATGTATCAGGTGTAGATATGGGAACAATGGAGCCTATAGTAGTTCCTTATCTGACAGAAGAAACCGAAGACCAAAAAACAATCAAACAATTACAAGATGATGTTTGACTATTGCAGGCGGATGCTAAAAACGGTGGAGGAATATTATTGCAAAAAAAGGAATAGTAAATCAGGTAGTAGTATGTATCGCCGAGGAAAGAATTATGAACAAAGGACTTAACCCAAAAACTAATGAAGTATATGTCATTGATGACATTACTAACACTGAATACAGACAAGCCGTGCAGGATTTTATCTTAGTCCATACAGAGGGTGTATAATCGTTCCATATTGTTAAGTAATTTAAAGGGATTTCAAATAGTGTAACTCCCATAGGGTGAGTAAAATTAAATACAATTATTTTTATATTTAAATATATTAGCGTAATGTTTAGTCATTAACCTTTTTTCTTAAACCACTTCTATTAACAAAATCAAGGTAGAAGTCAGAATTATGCTAATAGCCCTTCATCTTCGTTGAAAATTCATTATTACTAGTGCTATTTTGAAGCGAATATTCCCAAAATAACTTTTTATATAAGAAGGTGATATTACTTGCTCATTGTCACAAATGACTCATTAACAGAGCCGTTACTAGAAACTAATTACGAAAAATTTGAGGAGTTGAACAGTGCATTACGCATATCATTTAGCTCTTTTTTGTATGACAAAAATCCAGGGCATTCACTTTTAGATTTCGAAGCAATTATTGAAGATGAAGATGGTCATGAATATATAGTGAAGCAGCTTGAGGGTGATAGGCTATCCAAAAAAATTACGGCTGTTCATCGTTACTTTTCATTAGCAGATGATTTTAAATATGATATTCATGGTGGGGCAAGGACTTTCGATGATTTTATGTCATTTGTTCTTGCTGGGACAGGATGGACATTCATTAATGTTGATGTAGCCGGTCATCAATTAATTCCGAATTTTGGGGAAGCAAATACAATTGTATTAATTGAACAATTATGTAAGACGTTTAATTGTGATCGGCAAATACTCCCGGGTAAAGTTGTACGTTTTGCTAAGCAAATAGGAAAAGACGATGATGTACAATTCCGTTATCGTCATAACATCGAAACTTTATCTTACAGCGTTAATACTACAGGATTAAAAACCCAAATCCGTGGCTATGGTGCTAATGATATTGATATCACGTACACATCTCCATTAGCAAGTTCTCCAAGAATAGGCATACGTATTGCTGAACCAATTCATGATGATAAAATTGAATCAATGGAAGAGATGACAGCGAGGCTAGCTAGTGAACTACCGGCAGCACCTGAGACAGAAATAAAAATAAAGGTCACAACAGTAGATGGTGAAGTCGGTGATTGTGTT
This sequence comes from Lysinibacillus sp. NPDC096418, assembly GCF_044762775.1. Taxonomy (NCBI): domain Bacteria; kingdom Bacillati; phylum Bacillota; class Bacilli; order Caryophanales; family Bacillaceae; genus Lysinibacillus; species Lysinibacillus sp. NPDC096418. Next base: position 128,166 of record NZ_JBIWEY010000005.1, on the reverse strand, counting down.
TGGCTCATCCATGAGGATTTGCAATTAGAATACCAGACGCGAATTTTAAGCAAAAAGACAAAGCGTAATTACAGCGATTCGGAAGTGGAAGTTGGGAATATACAAGCCAAGTCTATAGTAGATGCACTGCTCAATCAACAAGCTACTATTAATGCGAATGACAAACGTTATCGTTCAAAGTTCGAACAGACAAATGACCGTATTGATTTAGAAGTTGAAGAAATTGGTTCATCGCTAGCAGCTATCAATATTCGGGCTGATAGTATTACACAAAGCGTAACAGACTTAAATAACAATTTAAGTAGCCGTATTACTCAAACGGCTGCTGAAATACGTGGTGAAATATCCTCACAGGTTACAACAATCAATAACAATATCCAGACAGTACGTAATGATGTATCAGTAGTATCTCAAACAGCCTCACAAATACAATCAATTGTAACTAGCCAACAAACGCAAATTGGTGGATTAGGTACTCGGGTAAGCAGTGCAGAAAGTAACATTACACAAAATGCTTATCAAATACAGTCAAAGGTTAGTGTCACAGATTTTACAGGAAACACTGTGGTGTCGATGATTAATCAAAATGCTACAACAATTGATATACAGGCATCTAAGATAAACCTGATAGGGGCTGTGCGTGTGCTATCTGATTTAACTGGAGAATTAGGTACCATTTATACCGGTACCCTAAACAGTGTGAATATTAATAGTGCTAACATTAGAATCACAGAGGATATATTCATCGGCAGCGAGATCAACCTAGGTACACATTACGGTAACAGTCAACCTAAACGAATCAATTTTGGAGGATCCACTGGTGGTATAATATCACACCATAATGATACGATTAATTTGAGTTCGTTAGAAGGTGTAAGGGTGATGGGGGATTTACGAGTTGATGGAGACATTTCATTTGGCAATGGTCAAGGTTATGCTATTGGGCATACGTCAGGAATTGGTATTGCTTATAGCCCTGCTTCTAATTTTTTATATGTGCGTATCAATGGTTCTAATGTAGGGTACGTGAAATTAACATAACAAAAGGAGAATGATAAATATGGATTATCAAGTACAACTAAACAATGGACAGGCAATTAACTTAAAGAAAGCGGAGTTTGACGCAACAGCATTTACAGAAACATTAAATGATCAAAAAATTAATTTTGTAAACATAGGTGGTGCCATTATTAATAAACATATTATTGTAAGTGTATTACCTACTACAGCAATAGCAGAACAATCAGAAACGCAGTCATAAGACGAGCGTTATTTTTTTTGTTAAAAACATTAGAGTTTGTACAAATGCTCACCACATCTTCATCCGTGGTGAGCATTTGTTAAATGCAATAAAAGGAAGTGTTGTAATGGAGAAATGGATTGCAACAGTTAGTGGGATTATCGGTACAATCATATCCTATTCTGTGGATGGGCTTGGCATGGCGGTAACGGTTTTAATTGGCTTTATGGCAATTGATTATGTAACAGGCCTTTTGGCTGGTATTGTAAATCATAAATTAAACAGTCGAGTTGGTTTTAACGGTATCATTCGTAAAATTTATTATCTAATGCTAGTTGGTTCTGTTTATTTACTATCTTTAGTCGTACCTGGTATTGAGTATGCGGGTGATGGGGCAGCTATAGCATTTTGTATGCTTGAATTTATCTCAATTACTGAAAACGGTACAAAAATGGGCTTATGGATGCCAAACTTTATCAAGAATTTACTTGCAATCGTAAAAGAAACTACTGGGGAGGGTGTTGATAATGACAAGCGTAACAACGACATGTCGTGATTTAGCAGAGTTATTACCAGTTGCACAACAAGCATGCCGACTGTTATTTCAGGAATGTTATAAAGCAGGTATACGCAATATCTTTATTACAGAAACGTATCGCAGTCAGGAACGTCAAAATTATCTATATGCACAAGGGCGTACTAGGCCTGGGCGGATTGTTACGTGGACTTTAAATAGTAACCACAAGTCTCGATTAGCATGGGATATAGCAGTTGGCCCCCCACAGTCATTGTATGAAGTGGCCACATTAAATAGAGTGGGGGCCATTGCAAAAAAGCTAGGTATCGAATGGGGCGGTAATTGGTCTAATAATATCGATCGACCACATTTTGAGGTCAAAAGAGATTGGAAAATGCCAAAGGGTTATATGTTAGGTAAAGTAGTCGTACCAAGTAATAGTAAGTTGCAAATACAGTTAATTGTGGAAGATGAAGAGGAGAATGTGGTAATGACTCAAATTAAAAACTGGAATCCAAGTTCGCCAGCAATGCATACAGCAACAGAAAATATTATTAAATGGGGCGTAGAAAAAAAGCATATTCAAGCACAGCACCTTACCAATTTACAAAACAAAGAGCTAACAACAGATAGAGTATTGGGATTAATAGCAACTGTAATTGACCGAAGCGGCATTCTAAAATAAACAAAAAATTCAGTGTCTCAAAAGGGTATGAGATTCCTCTTTTTGTATAGAAATGGGAAGCAAAGTTTTTGTCATTAGGGCCAAAAATTCAGAGATAATACTACTTTCTACTGAATATCATGGATTCTCACAAAAACTATTGTTTAAATGTTCATGTGGGCAAAATTTCGAAAAAACGTTTACGAAATTTAAAAAGAACAATCAGAGAAATTGTTCTGATTGTGTGGCACCTAGAGCGTCACGATAAATAGTATCAATTGTTCTTACTCTTTAAGGAAGCTGTCGAAGATTCATTTCGGCAGCTTCTTTGTTTTGAAGGGAATAATCGATGGGTGATCAAAGGAAAAGTTGCCATCTAGATTAAAGAATATCTTTGTGCATCGTCTAATGATTACTCGCCACCGCCATCTCCACTAGTGCTATCTGCAATTCCGTCAATACTTTGCATGACAATGTCTGAGAACTCTGTAGAGTATTTGGGGAGTTCTCCGATTGCTTCAGTACATGTGTAAATTTGTGTAGCAATGAGCAATGTATTGTAGTATTTAGGGTTTAGTTTAAGCGTTTGAGAGATTGCATCATACACTTCTGTTAGTGCTGGGAATTCCTCTGGCTCAAAAGTTGCCAATGCTAACAGGCACACGACATTATAATAGCGAGGGTCAATCTTAGTATTAGTAGACATAAAAGTTGCTGTGAATGCCTGAACCCTTTGCCATGTTTTTTCATCGAATGTCCCAGTGCCCATTGTTAATAGTAAGGCAGCATTTTTACTTTCATCGCCACGTTTAAAGTTTAAATTTATTAGTAGTTTGTAATAACGCTCATATGTGTTGGCTAACACCTCTGCTGATTCGGGGCGAGTTGCTAGCATCGCTCGTAATGTGAGTGATAAAGTGGTAAATCTTAAGCTTGGCTGTTTCATAAGTGCCTTGGAAAGCTCATTCATTTTTACAGCATGTACTTTATTTTTAATGTACATAGCAGCTAAATAGGAGTTTTCAATGTTTGACAAACCTGAAGCTGTAATAAGTTTTTGCATTTCAAGTGTGTGTGCTACTTTTTCAGGTTCCTTTGCAAATTGTATGTAATAAGCATTCGCTATATTTCTATTTGCGCGCACTGTACTATACCATTTTGAATTTGCTTTAATGGCCTTTTTTATTTCTTCGTAATCACCTACATAGAAACGTATGCCCCTAACTGTTAATTGTGTCGCCATTTTCAATGTGAAATTTTCTATCCCAGTGCCAAAATAAAGACGGATTTTTTCCATATTATCTAAAAATAATTGTATCCGTTCTTTCATGTAAATCACCTCTTACATGAATATACGTAAAAGTATTTTAGAAGTTTCAATGTAATAGAGAACTACTAATATTCTTATCTAGTATCACGGATGAAAATGGTTAATTTCCGCTACAGGCTACTTGCTTTCTCACAGCAGGGTATCGATTGTCTCAGCGGAAAGCTCTTATACTTTAATAGAATGGTAATAACTGTTTTGAAATTTGCTCATTGTTAGATCATTCAATAATTCCCTAATCAATCATTTAATAGACAGAAAGATTTTTATACTACCGTCTTTCCCATAAAACTCAAAATCAGTTGTGTATGCTCTGTTTAAGTCGCTATTCCATATTTCCACCCATGCACTGTAAACTGCATTAGGAACAGTTGGATCTACCTCTATGACATGGTAATCTCCCACTGGAATTGTAACATTACTTTCATTCGTAAAGTTTTCTTCAGTCCCAATATGTAAATCATAATCTCCCGCTGGAATTGTAACATTACTTTCATTCGTAAAGTTTTCTTCAGTCCCAATATGTAAATCATAATCCTCTGTGAAATCACTTGTGTAATTACTATAAACCGCGTATACGTCACCTTTTAAATTTAAGCGAAGAAACTCTTCCCATAGGTTAAGAATGACGTCTGTATTTTGATTATTCGTTCGTACCTTTTTTCCGTAAATGTGTTTTTCAGTAACTGTTGTATGCATAAAATATTCCTCCTACTCATTGATGGTAAAAGTATAGCATTCATAATATGACAACAGTCTGTCAGCTTTCATAGATAAATTTTATTTCATCTAGGTATTTATTTTTCAGCCATTGCGGAGATAGTATTTTTACATGCCTTCCAAACATCAATAAAAAAGGTAGTAGATTTTTATTGGTGTCATAGGTGAAGGTTACGTTTATCCACCCATCGTTAAGTACTGAAATCTCATCTTCCGTGAAGAAATCGTATAATTTGCCGAGTTCACTTTTGGAGAATAGTAGTGTAATCGTCTCCAATTCAGTAGTTTTATTTGGAGGGACATCCGTTTTTTCAACAATTACAGATCTAGACTTATCATGTATGACTTCCATACTTCGAATCCGCGTCAACTTGAATAGTCTAAGGGCTTCCCTCGATTCGCAAAAGGCTTCTACATACCAACTGCCATTCATGAAATTTAATTTTATAGGTTGAATAGTTCTACTAGAGATGTTAGCTGTTTGTGACACATATGAAATTGAAATTTTATGTCCTTGTTCAATAGTAGATAGCACCTTTTTAATCTTTATTTTTGTTTCTTCCTCAATAGATTCTCGGTGCAATGTAGAGGATGAAATCGTGATGTTAGCATGCTCTACTTCATGGTTTTCTTTTAAGAGCTCTAACTTACTTTGTAAAGTGGATAATTGTTGAGAATCAAATAATTCATTTTTTAAGGATAGCCCTTCTAATAAAAACTTCTTTTCTTCCTCATTAAAAGTAAATTTATCGAGTTGGTAGTTATCGATTAACGTAAAGCCGCCGTTTTTACCGAGATAAGAAATAATCGGAATGCCAATTGCAGATAAAGAATCGATATCTCGGTAGATTGTTCGCTTACTAACTTCAAATTTATTGGCTAATTCTTCAGCAGAGACTTTCTTTCTCTGCAATAAATAGATCAATATCGAAAACATTCTTTCTGTTTTCATGCTTGGAATGACCTCCTGTAGCGTAGTTTAAACATTTTAGCATGAAAATAATCGATTACCTATTCTCTCTGTAAATCTATACTTACTCATTACGGTGTTTCCTCTAAATGAACTATATAATTAGAGATTAACGTCATTATAGATTCAGTATGAAAAGCCGGGATGACTTTTGGTTAAAGTACTAATATACGATTTGCCCCGAAGCTGCACATTTGACGCCCCCCTGAAAGCGCCCAGTCAGAACGGAAATTAACCCCAATTTATAGTGATGGACCTCTTTGTGGGAAAAGTATTTTTTTGTAATAATGGCAATGATATACTTAATTTTGTAAGAGTTGTTACAAGTGTCGTGTAAAGAATTTAGGTATTTGAATATAAAAGGAATGAATGAGTGTGGATAATTACCTTAACCAAATATCAGCAAAAAAGTTTCGAGAAAGCCTCCATTCGGATTGTTCGCAATGCTTTGGGCTATGTTGTGTTGCTCTCAATATTACAGCTTCTAGTGATTTTGCTAATCATAAACCGGCTGGGGAACCATGTTCAAACTTGCAGTCCTGTTTTCAATGCAAAATTCATGAAGAGCTTAGAGAAAAGGGATTTAGAGGTTGTACCGTATTTGATTGTTTAGGTGCAGGTCAAATGGTCTCGCAGCATACGTTCAAGGGGCAAGGCTGGCGTGAGAATCCAGCGATGGCAGAAAAAATGTTTCGAGTTTTCCCCATCATGGAGCAATTAGTTGAAATGATGGCATATATATCAGAAGCGTTAACCTATCCCTTACAACTTGAACTTCAGAAAAATTTAAGTAAACAACTAAGACAGTTAGAAAAGTTAACAAAATTAGATGGCGATGCGTTAGTAACGCTAGATATTATTAAATACCGTATGCCTGTTAATGAACTATTGTTGAAAACGAGTGTGCATATTCGTCATGCGTTAATCGAGACCATTTCTTCAAAGAACAAGAGGAAACTTGATTATAGAGGCGTTGATTGGCTGGGGAAAAACTTAAGAGGAAAAGATTTAAGAGCAATTGATTTAAGGGGGGCTTACTTGATTGCTGCTGATTTACAAGATGCAGACTTACGTGGTGCCGATTTTATCGGAGCTGATTTACGTGATGCGAATGTAAGCGGCGCGAATCTTTCAACAAGTTTGTTCTTAACGCAGATGCAAATCAATTCAACAAATGGCAATATCAAAACAAAATTGCCTACACATATCCAAAGACCTTCGCATTGGTCAAATTAGCAGAAATTCACCCACTTTTTTTAATTTAGAAGGTTTAATAATGGCAAGGTCACTGAAAAAATTTTAAATGAGGATTTTATTTATAGCAACTTGTCGCATCGTATTATACTATGCAAGGATTTAGTTCTGTGGCGAATGTTTTCCGCGCGAGCGCTTAAATCCTCAAGATTATATTTTTATTAGTGAATATATTAAAAAATACTTTTTCAGTGGCTTTACTAACGGTCGTAATGCATTTTATTCATATTGTTGTGCGTTCTAGGCTATACTTGTGGTTGAGCTAATTGATTGGAGCTGGTGATTGGTGTTAAAAAAACAGATAGAATTTTTAATAAATGAAAAAGAAATTATTAAATTATTAGATGTAGAAAAGGCATATGTACAAAAGTATGAATTAATAAATGATAAGGCATTAGTGGATACTACTTCTTTAGAGTTGAATGTAATCGAACGTTGTAATAAGGAAACAGAAGAGTTGTTAGCGGAAGAAACTGCTTCGTTTCTCACAATGCCTGTACACTATTTAAAAGAACACCCAAATGAATTTATGTTTGTGACGTCTGATCGACTGGATGTCATCCGCGTAGATACGTTTGCTCTTGAATTCGATGAAGCATTTGGTGTGTATAGTGCTTTATTTGGACTGCGATTGCAAAAGAAGCAAAGTGATTTTTTACATACGTATTTAAAAGCACATTTGCAACACGAAAAGATGACATATAGTGCGGCATTTTCTGGGGAAGATGGCCTGTGGGAAGTAAATCTTGCGTTAGATGCATTGGATGGGTTTAGTGAGCAACAATCATTCGATGAAGTGCTTGTACGTTTATATCGCTTTGTTTTTGGATTGCTAGAAGAACTAGAGGCGATCATATGACAAAAACACAAGTTTCTTCTTATGTTTATACGTATACATGGCAAATTGATGAGGCCGAGCTATGTAAATTAGAAATGCGCTCATTATTTGGATTTGATGTAGCATCAAACTTATTGATCTCACCTGAAAAAATTGAACCAAGTAGAAGTCCCTTTATACGAAGTCGCTTAGATGTATTGCATGAAGCGGATGATATTGCGGCAATTTCTCACTTTGCACAAGGGCTGGAATTAGGCGAGGCAACATTTAAGGTACTGTGCTTAAATACAGTAGACCTTGGGGATACGAAGAAAATTCGGCAGGATGAACGTCATCAGGTGGAGCGGGAAATAGCTTTAACTATGCACGCAGAGCCAGATTTAAAGAATCCTGATATTGTTTTGGGGGTAGTGTTGAATAATAATCGCTGGTATTTTGGTCACTTAGTTGAGAGCGAGGCAATTTGGCTCAAGCACCAACAAAAGCCTGAGATGTATTCGACGGCACTTAGTACTCGTGTAGCACGAGCAGTCGCAAATATTGCGATTCCGAATCCAGTAGATGTTCGAGCAATTGATCCGTGTTGTGGTATTGGCACGGTTTTAGTAGAAGCATTGTCGATGGGGATGGATATCGTCGGAAGTGACATTAATCCGCTTGTCGTAAAAGGTTCACGAACGAATATTGCTCACTTTGGTTTACATGGGGAAGTAGTAAAAGGTGATATTGCACAGATTACGGAAAGCTATGATGTAGCTATTATTGATATGCCTTACAATCTATTTACGCATATATCAATTGATCAGCAGTTTTCTATTATTAAGGAAGCACGACGAATTGCAAAAAGGGTTGTTTTAGTAACTATCGAAACGATAGATGATATGGTGCATGATGCAGGCTTTGAAATTAAGGATCGCTGTATCGTTAGAAAAGGCACGTTTGAGAGACAAGTGTTAGTGTGTGAATAAAGGATGTCCAACAAGGTCAATGAGTGACTTTGTTGGACATTTTTGTTTTAAATCATGATATGGAATACATAGCTCAATAGATAGCCCATTAAGATGAATGTCAGAAATGTTCTCCTTGGCACAGTTCGGACATTATGTAGCATAAATTCAGAGACGCTGGTTGTTGCAATCAATGCAATGGATACGCCCATCAGCATACTTTGCCCCTGATCCGTGAGCTTTGTAAAATGACCAATCCAGACAAATATAGTGAAAAATATAGAAAAGCCTATAAAGCAAAAAAACAATTTCCATAATTTATCGCCCTGAGAGAGGAGTGCTATAGTAAGTGCAAAACCCTCAGGAAGATGATGAAGAATAACGGAGGTTGTGATTGTAATACCGAAGTTTGATTTCCCTAGTAAATTTCCGACAGTTAAAGCTAGTGGAATCGTATGCAGCAACATGGCAATAAGGAGTAAATAAAGTGACGGTTTAAGTGATGTAGTGGGATGGAATGATTTATGAAGTATAAGAAATAAGAGATAGCCAATGATGAAGCCAAGTATGATACCAAAAGAGTCATATATTTTTAAAGACGATGGCAGGATGTCGTTGATTAGTAAGCCAAATAAAAATCCACCACATAACAATGATAAGCCTTGAGTTGTATGTTGAAATAGCCTAGAGACGAATAAGGCGACAGCCCCTCCTATACTAATACTGAAGAAAAGAAGCCCTCCTAGTGCCATAGCATTCAATAGTATTATTCCTCCGCCCTATAGTAATTACAAAACTTTATTAAATAATGTATGAAAATAATGGACATTTATGAGGGGACTATTTGTAAGAGGTGTGAAATTGCGAGTAATTATATTATAGAAATTAGTATTACTTAGTGTGAAAATTGACAGAATATTATTTCAATTTCATACTTCTTAGTAGAAAGACCATTGCTATTAGACTGTTAAGCAGGTAATTAAGAAGAAATCAAATTACTGTTAGTCATTCATCAAAAGATTCATTGTCATACAGATTCATTCATGTAGTCAAATACAATTGATGAAAGCGAGGAATTCAAGTATGAAGTGGGATGCGAGTTATGATGTAGTAGTAGTAGGTTCAGGTGCTGCAGGGTTAACTGCTGGGTTAACGGCAAAGTTGCAAGGGATGAAATCATTAGTCATTGAAAAAACAGATCGCTTTGGTGGTACATCTGCCTTATCAGGTGGTGCACTCTGGATTCCCAACAATCATGTGATTAAAGCGGCAGGTGTGCCAGATACACAGGAGAAAGCTCGTTTATACTTAGATTCAACTATTGGCGATCGAGTGCCATCCGCGTTGAAAAATGCTTATATTACACGTGGTCCAGAAATGTTGAAGTATCTATATAATAAAACAAATCATATGCGTTTTCAGTACGCAAAAGGCTATTCGGATTATTATCCTGAAAAACCAGGGGGCTTCCCACAAGGAAGGTCGATTGAGCCGCTTATATTTGATTTGAAGAAAATGGGTACGCTAGTCAATACAATGCGCCAAGCAACGATATCTACAAAGGGTTTTACGATGAACAGCTATGAGTTTCATAAAGTGAATATGATTCGCCGTACGAAGATTGGCAAAACAACGGCATTAAAGTTAGGGATGCGTCTAGTGAAATCCAAAGTAACAGGTAGTCAGCCAGTTGCGTTAGGCGTATCACTTGTTGCGCGTCTACGAATGTCACTTGCAGAAGCGAATGGTGAGTTATGGGTTTCGACGGCTTTTAAAGATTTTATCGTTGAAAATGATTGCGTCGTTGGTCTGCTTGTAGAGCGTGAAGGTCAGGAGATGCGTGTTGAGGCAAAGTGCGGTGTTGTACTCTCGTCTGGTGGCTTTTCGCATAATCAAGCCTATCGGGAAAAGTATTTGCCGACACCAACAAGTGCATTATGGACGTCAACTCCAGAGGGTCAAACAGGTGATATCATTGAGCCAGGTGTAAGAATTGGCGCACAGTTAGACTTAATGGATCGTGTATGGGGGGCACCTTCAGTAATTGATCCGAATGGTCATCCATTTTTCTTAGTCGCAGATAGAGGCATCCCAAATATGATGGTGGTGGATAATGCGGGTAAACGTTATATAAATGAAGCTGCACCTTATCATGAATTTGTGGATAATATGAATAACCATCATCAAGAAACGGAAGCGGCGGTACCTTCATGGATTTTAATTGATGGTACTGCGAAGAGTCGTTATATTTTCACAGGGTTATTCCCGGGGCAAGCGTTCCCGAAAAGCTGGTATGATCATGGCATTGTGAAGTCCGCACAGTCAATTGAAGAATTAGCGCAGCAAATGCATGTGCCAATCGGAAATTTAGTGAATACTGTTGAGCGTTTCAATGCTTTTGCACGAAACGGTTGTGATGAAGATTTTCAGCGAGGGGATAGTGTCTACGATAATTACTACGGAGACCCAACGTTAAAAAATCCAAACCTAGCCGAAATCAAAACGGCACCTTTCTTTGCATTGCGCTTATATCCGGGGGATATTGGGACAAAGGGTGGCTTAGTCATTGATGAGCATGCGCGTGTGGTAAAAGCAGATGGTACGCCAATTGAAGGTCTTTATACATCGGGTAACTGTTCGGCATCTATCATGGGAGAAACATATCCTGGACCTGGTGCGACACTCGGACCAGGTATGACGTTTAGCTATATTGCAACGACACATATGGCGCATACCAAAAAAGAAGCAGAGGCATTGGTAGAGGCCTAATCAAACAAAATCCTTATCGTCTATAAAGATGATAAGGATTTTGTTTGATTGATAAAGTATCTTGTCTATAGAAATTGCATGAATGGATTGTTCTTAAAAATGGTTTCTACACCAAAATTCGTACTTGAAGATTCCTTTAACTACAGAAACGTGGAGTTGATTTTGGTTCCGGATGAGGCGCTTTTCGGGGGGCGTCCGATTAGCCACTTCAGCAGGGCAATTGAATATAGAAGAGTACTTAGCGTAGCTGTTCTAATAACTGCTCCAATGAATATAGTAGCTAGTGGAGAGAGGTTCAGAAAAGAATGATGAGATGCATAGTTACACAATTTAATTATTTTTAATGGACAGTTTAAAGCATATGCTAAAGAGCATGCATTTTCATCGACAGTAAAGAAAGGATGACCAATACGTGCTAGAGTATAGACTTGTAAAGTCGTTAAATGAACTTGAGCCATATCGTGAAACTTGGTCGGAGATACTTGAAGTTGAAAAAAATGATAATCCCTTTGTGGAATATGAATGGGTTGCTACATGGTGGAGGATGCTTGGAAGCGAAGAAAATATAGAAATTTATGTGGTCGAGTATAATGGAAAAGCCGTAGCATTTTTTCCTTTTATACATATAATTCGATTTGGTGGTATTCATCAATTCGGCTTTTTAGGGCAAGGTTTTGCTACTTACATGGAGGTAATTTCTAAAGGGATGTGGAAAGAACAGGCAATTGAATATATGTTAAGTGAACTTGCTCGTACATTTCCGCGGGTTCTTTTCGTATTTCATGGTTTACTTGAGAGTAAGGAGACATCACGTATACTTGAGAAGTATGCGATACAACGTGAATTATCCCATTCTATTTTTCGTATTGTGACACCGTATATAGATTTTGAATCAATCGAGCTATCAGACTTTATGAAGAAACATCATAAAAAATTTAAAAGTATCAATCGTCGAGAAAAACGATTGAAATCTCTTGGCAAATTAACATTTCAGGAGGTTATCGATAATAAATTAGATAAGATGTTTCATTTGTTTGAAAGAAGATGGAGAAGGAAACTTGATACGAGCGGTTTTGCAGAGGTGCAGACGAGAAATTTTATTGAAAGTTTAGCAACGCAACGGAATGGAGCGATCCATGTAGAAGTTGGAAGTCTTCAGTTTGAAGGACGATGGATTGGCTTTACTATTGATATTTGTTGCCGTGGTAGGAATCTATGTCATGCGATGGGGCATGAGCCAGATTTTAATTTATTCGGTCCAGGACGTTTAATTGAGAAAGAGAATATGTTAAAAGCGCATAATTCAAATTATCGTATCTATGATTTTGGTAGTGGATATGAGCCGTATAAGTTTGAATGGTATACACATTTGGATTTCACACGGAAGTTTGTGATGAGTTCAAGTGGAAAAAGGGAACGTATTGTAAAAGCTATGTTGGTAATGTGCTATTCTTTGAAAGAAAAATTGAAGACAAATTATCAATTGGTTAGTTTTAAACGTAATCGAATTGGTGAGATTATGCATTTATTCAAAGAAGCACATTTGAAAGAATGGGTTGCAACGTTTGTAAATGGCTTTAAACGTATTTTCTATATGAATCTATTTGATATTTATTATTTAGATAAAAGTGTTTGTGAAAAAGAATTTTATTTTTATGAGGTGCCTATTCAAGAAGTACTAGAACATGAAAAACGTTCAGAGCTTATTTCATATTATTTTAAAGGCTATAAGCTTTATAGCGAGGATAAACAAAGTATTTCATTTTTACAACATGATCGTTGGATACGTGAGGAATCCACTGGATTTATGCAAGAGTTGCCGTCAAATTCTACTTATGTAAAAACGTTTGATAGCCATAATCTTTCGAATGTTGTAGGTGCGGTACAAAAAAAGAAACAAACAATTTTTACTTCTGTAAAGTGGTATGAGTGGCGAAAAAGGAGAGAACTTGCTAAATTGGGGTTCCAAAAGATAGAGCGAATATGGGTGAATCGATTTTTCAAGTGGAAAAAGATGGCCCGTCAAAATAATAAGTGGGAGAATTTCATTCAGAAAAAGGGGCAAAGCTTGAACCAAGTTTGGCATATGATTTTTTTGCCACTACTGATTTAGCTTTGTGACATCAATATAAAAAGTCCTCATCTGCGAATGTAGACGATGAGGACTTTTTCATATAATTAAAAATGGATACCTGGTTTGTCGCTTAGTTTACAACCTGTGCCGTATTTTGCTTTAAGAGCACCTTTGAAAGTTGTTTCTTCAAGCTCTGGGAATGCTTTCTTCCATAACTCAAAGACATTGTGATTAGAAGCGGCGCCATCTTTTGAAAGACGTACGATATGGAACCCGTACTCGTCATTGCAGCGCGCCATTGCACGGTGCTCACGAACAGAAATCACACGGCCACTTGTTGTAATTTCATATAACTCTTCATAGCCTGTAATTGCGCGGCTTTCTTCTTCAAGGTTAGAAGTTTCAACTTTTGCCGGTTCTTCTTCGAGAGCAGCTGTAGCAGCAGTTTCCTCTTGAGTAGGAAGATCTTCGACGATCATAAAGTCCTTATTGGACGCTTTGTCACTCATTGTTGACATAACATTCATGATCGAGCCTACATAATGCATTGGTGTGTCGTTACCTTCCTCATAAACGAATATATTATAATCAGTTTTATTGAATTTTTTCATAATAATATTGCCGTTTGTAATGGTGAAACCGATGAATTTATGTTTGTTTAATGCTTGTAATGCTTGTTGCTTCGTTAAAATCATTGTAATTCTCCTAAGAAATGTTTTCTCTATTTTACCATAAAATAGAGTTTTCTTCGATGTTTTATAAAAGTACTATAGAAGCATCTATCTAATGAATTTTAAAAATGGTAATATTAAGTATTATTTACATTTGTAAAAAATTATTAATTTTTGATGACATTTGTAAAATATTTAAGGCGAGGTGTTATTGGTTTGATTAATGTATTAGGGGGCATTGGGTTATTTTTACTCGGTATGACGATGCTTACTAACGGATTGAAAGAATTGGCTGGAGACGCACTAAAAAAGTGGCTAAACCGTTTTACGGGCGGTACGATTACCTCTGTACTTTCGGGGGCATTAATGACCATGATCGTTCAATCTTCAACAGCGACAACGTTAATTACGATTGGCTTTGTGAGTGCCGGTTTATTGACATTCATACAATCCATCGGAGTCATTATTGGTGCGAATATCGGTAGTACGAGTACAGGCTGGATCATTTCATTAATTGGTTTCAAAATTAATATGCAAACGATGTCATTACCGTTTATTGCACTGGGTGTATTTGTCCAGCTACTAGCGCCGCGCGATTTTAAAGCGGCTGGCGGTATTTTAACAGGTTTCGGATTATTATTTTTAGGGATAGATGTACTGCAAGGTGGTATGGCATCTGTTCAGGACATGATCCCATTCGATTCATTCCAAGCGGATTCAATAAGTGGGAAAATGATTTTAATTGTACTTGGTCTTGTCATGACGGTTATTATGCAAGCTTCTAGTGCGGCGATTGCAGCGACCTTAACGGCACTTTATGCTGGGGCTATTGATTTTGAACAGGCTGCTTATTTAGTAATCGGTCAAAATATTGGTACGACGGCGACGGCGCTTTTTGCGGCGATTGGTGCTTCAACAGCGGCAAAACGTACGGCAATGACGCATGTCATGTTTAATGTAGCTACAGCGATTATTGTAACGCTAGGTGCATCACTGATGTTTTCACTGACAAAAACTGTGACGACAGTGATTAATGGTAGCTTCGATGCAACGCTTGGTATTGCGGTATTTCATACATTATTTAGTGTGATTGGTGCGATTATTTTTGTACCGTTTGTTCGACCATTTGCACGTTTTATTGAGAAAATGATACCTGAGAAGGGTAGTTATTTAACGCGTAACTTGGATGATAGTGTTGCGAAGGTTCCAGGTGTTGCTGTAGAAGTATCATTCAATACGTTACAGGAAATTACGAAGGAAGTAACAGCAGTTATTGTGGCTCTGATTCAGACGAAGAAAATGACGACTGAATCGGAAAATAAATTGAATCAAATTGAAGAGGCAATTGAAAAAACACGTGCTTTTATGGATTCGATTCAATCGACTTCTACAAAGGATCGCTACAAGCATATTTCACTGTTACACGCTCTAGATCATTTGTATCGTTTGGCAAAAGCATTACGAGAGCAGAATCCAAATACATTACAATTACAGCCGGCGTTGACGGAAAAGTGGTTACATGTGTTGGAGGAAGTTCTTACCACAATTGATGAAGATGCAAAGCTTCCTCAAATCGCAACGCAATTACAGGAGACTTCAGCAGAAATGGCTGCTGAGCGACGGGATAAAAGAATTGCGTATTTTGAACGTTCTGTGGAAAATGCAACTATGCTAGAAGTGACTGTATCGAAGGTAGAAGCGTTATTATGGCTCGATCGCCTTGTCTATCATTACTGGCGTTCAACAGCTCGATTAGCGGAATATCAAACAGCCACGAAGAAAAGCAAGCACGGAGAGGCAACACAAAATTATGCTTTAGTAGATTAAAAGAATGCCTTGCTCCCAGATAGTTGGAAGCAGGGCATTTTTGTTTGTGGACTAAAGGTTCGATTGTAAAAAGATTATAACTAAGTGGTTCTAACTAACTGACTTACTTATTATAATGTATTTATACATGGTGGTTGATTTCCGTTCCGGCAGTGCGCTTTCCAGGGGGCGTCTGATGAGCCGCTTCACTCGCTCCAGGATCTCGGGCCAACGTAATTTTGGTCACGAAGGCGTTGTCACAGGATGTGACGTTTTTAGCCTTCCTTCCTTTATTATGCTTCCCCAGGAGTCGTCCAGCCTGCAATCGATGAGTTCTTAAAAAGAATGCTACATTAATTGGTAGAAGTCGGTCTCTCTTTTATAGCAAGTAGTTTCTTGGAAGGTCACTCTCATTTTATTAGATGGAGATAAATGACTTAACTCATTAAGAGTTAGGTAAATAATTAACGCTTTCAAATTCGTATTTAGGTTTTTTTCTTAGAATTTATAGCTAATATAGGTTCCTTTTATTGAAAAAAGATGGATTAAGTTTTTCTTGTCGAAACTTTTGCTTCAAAATTGTCTAATAGAATTGGAGAAGGGGGTATGTTTTATGGTACAACATACGTTTAAGATGGATTTAAAGTGGGGAGATGGACGAAATGGTTCTGGTGTCTTGCAGGCGGACAAGCTAAAAAGTGAGATTTCTATTCCTCAAGAAATGGGTGGTCTTGGGATAGGGACCAACCCCGATGAAATGCTACTGGGCGCAGCGGCAACTTGCTATTTAATAACGTTAGCAACATTACTTGAAAATTCGAAAATTCCAGTAGCGAGTTTATCGATGCAGGCAGAAGGGATTGTCAACGTGACAAAGGGCGTTTTTACTTACGAGAAAATACTTCATAAGCCATATGTTTTATTAGACTCTCCAACGGAACGTGAAAAAGAGCGGGTAATGAGAATTGCCAAAAAAGCAGAGCAAACATGTATGATTAGTAAGGCGTTAAAAGGCAATGTGACGATAGAATCTTATGTACAAATTGAACAAGCACGATGATTACTTATGTAGTCATCGTGCTTTATTTTTTATTAGTTTTCTGTTGTATTTACTTTCCCTAAATAGTTCTATTAATGACCAAATCGAATATATAAGTGGTAAGGGCTAAAAAATTGAAAGGTTGATGCCATGGACCAACAAGCAACACAAATTGCAACATTTTACGGACAATACGGGAAAAGGATTTTTGACATAATAGTTGCACTTGTTTTGCTACTCATCTTGTTACCTTTTATGTTTGTTGTCTTACTTGTTTTACTGCTCACTACTGGACGACCTGTTTTTTTTACACAAACGAGAACAGGTATTCATCAGCAGCACTTTATGATTTGGAAGCTTCGAACTATGGAGATGCGTACAGTCTCACTTGATATACCAATCATGAGTACAGACGGTATACCAGATGATTTTTATTTTAAAACAGCTACGGATGCACGTGTTACTAAAATTGGTGCTGTTCTTCGAAAGTTAAGTATTGATGAAATTCCACAACTCATTAACGTATTAAAAGGCGAAATGAGCATTGTTGGACCAAGACCAGAAGTTCCAACGATTACAAATGCTTATAACGCGATGCAGGCAGGCCGGCTTGACGTGAAACCAGGCTTAACAGGACTGGCACAAGTTAATGGAAGATCAGATATTTCACATGGGCAAAAAATAAAATATGACTTACAGTATGTAGAAGAATATAGCTTATGGTTGGACATTAGAATCGTCGTAAAAACCCTTTATGTTGTCTTAGCAAGAACAGGAGCTTACTAACGCACATGAGGGGAGAATATACGTACTGAAAATTGTCCAGTTGATTACGCGTATGGATAAAGTCGGTGGCGCTCAAAAGCATGTCGAGGCGCTTGCGATCGGGTTGAAGCAAGATGGACATGAAGTGACGATTGTAACGGGATTGTATGAAGCATCTCTATGGCATTTAGAAGAAGAGCAAATTAGTGTGATCAGTATACCTGCTTTACAGCGAGCTATTCATGTAACAAAAGATTTGCAGGCTTTATGGCAATTACGAACGGTCATCAAAAATTTACAGCCAGATATACTTGCAGCACATTCTTCGAAAGCAGGAGCAATTGGCCGTATCGTAGGAGGTTATTTACGTATCCCAACAGTTTTTACTGCGCATAGTTGGAGTTTTACAGATGGTGTGCCACCTAAGAAACAGTTTATTTATCGTCACCTTGAGAAGGCAGTACAGCCATTAACAACGAAAATTATTACGGTGTCAGAGTATGACAGAAAACTAGCGCTTGCAAAAAGGATTGCCCCTACACATAAAATGATGACGATTCATAATGGCATTGAGCTATTAACGGAGAACAATCAAATTGAACGCAATCGACATGAGGGCCCATTAATTGTAATGGTTGCTCGTTTTGAAGTGCCGAAAAGACAAGATTTATTGTTGGAGGCACTATCTGAACTAACAGATATCCCTTGGCAACTTCACTTTATCGGAGACGGTTCGCTACGCCCTTTACTCGAAAAATATGTAGCAGAGCATAATTTAATGGGGCGCGTGCAATTTTTGGGCAATCGAATGGATATCACAACATTGCTTGCGAAAAGTCAGCTATTTGTTTTGTTATCTGATTGGGAAGGCTTGCCGATTTCTATAATTGAAGCGATGCGTGCAGGGCTTCCCGTCATTGCTACGAATGTGGGAGGGGTCAATGAGTTAATAGTAGATGGTGAACATGGATTTCTCATTGAACGTAATGAGAAATCATTGCTGAAGACACGATTACGGCAGTTGTTGAGTGACGAGGTACTAAGGGCAAAAATGGGCAACAATAGTGAACGACATTTTCTAAGGTATTTTACATTTTCCCCAATGTATCAAAAAACGCTGTTTGTCTACGAGCAAGCATTTGCGAAAAAAAGGTGATGAAACTGCAAATAATACGCATACAAACGGTTAGGGAACTCTTACTATATAAAGGATTTTGGGATGGGATTTTAGAAGCTGAGCAAAATGATAATCCATTTATAGAATTTGCTTGGTTTCATAAATGGTGGCAAATCGTAGGGACTAATGAGCATGTAGTTGTGTATGCCATAAAAAAGGACAATGATATTATTGGTTTTTTTCCATTTAGTATTAAGAAAAGATGGGGGATAACTGTATTTTCACTGACAGGATCAAACACCGCGAATTATTCGGGTTTTGTTGTAAAAAAAGATGGGGCGCTGCAAACTGTTTCTTTTGTATTTGATGAAATATTGAAACGACATCGACATGTGCTTTTTTCTTTTCATGGCTTACTGGAAAGTGAAAATTCTTCTAAATTGATTGAACGGTATTTTGTTGAACGACAATTGGTCAAGAGTATTTTTCGTGTTGTAACTCCGTATCTTTCTTATGAACAAACTGATTTCCAAACGTTTTTTAATGCTCGAAAAAAGATGCATGGGCTGGATCGTCGAGAGAAGAAGTTACGAAATCTAGGCTCATTAAGCTGTAAGAAACCCGAACATAATGAGCTTTGGCGAATGTTTAAACTGTTTGATAGGCGTTGGTCGAAAAGAAATGATTCGAGTGGTTTTACTGTGGGGAAGAAGAAAGAGTTTTTTGAGGAACTAGCACTTATTGAAGGTGAGGCCTTACAAATTGAGGTAGATTCATTGGTTTTTGAAAACCAATGGATCGCCTTTACGTATGGCATCTGTTGTAGAGGGCGCTACGTAACGTATGCACTTGGCCATGAGCCGAACTTTAATTTATTTGGAGCAGGACGGTTAGTTAATCAAGAAACAATGAAGCGTACTTTTTCACAGGGATATAAAGTTTTCGATTTCAGCATTGGGTATGAGCCTTATAAATTTGATTGGCATACAGATATTGATTTTACAAGAAAAGTACTAGTTAGTGGTGAGACGAAGCGTGCTAAGCTTTTGTACATTTGGTTAGCTACAAAAGAACGCGTGAAAGAAATGCTTAAAAGTAGTCGGCGAATAGTAGAGTGGAAACGTAATGTTTGGGGACAATGGCGTTACTTAGTAAAACGCGGTCGTATGAAGGACTGGTTACACTATACACAACAGCTATTCAGGAAAGTTTTTCGTTATGAACAGATAGATTTATATGAATTAGTCGGATCTTCATCAACTATTCCGCTTCGTCCAGTTGGACAACTTTATGAAGAAATGTCTATTCAAGAAGCGGTGCAGCTGGAGCATGATAATTTGATTCCATTATTTTATAAAGGCTATACCGTCTATAAGGATTGCTTTGCAAAAACGAGTAAACGTGCTTTTGCCCTGCATTCAAGATATTGGCGCGTAGATGCTTTGCAAATTGTCGAGCCACTTCCACAACATACTTATTTTTTAGCACATGATGATCGGCAAAATATCGAAGTGACAACGGCCTTTTTTCAAAAGATAAAACCAACAGAGGGACTATGGGTGACAGCAAGTTTTTGGCAATGGAAGAAGCGGAAACGATTACAAAAACTAGGGTATAAAAAGATTTCTCAAATGAAACGTTTGAAATGTGGTCGTTTTGAACGTAGTCAAGTTAAAAAATTTTCAGAGACTGGGGGCGGTGTTCATTCTATCAATTAGACGCAAGCGTTGGAGTATGGCAATCCAGCATATTTATTTTGCAGATAAGCCTACTGTAGCAAGGAAAAAAATGAAGCTAGTACGTCATGTACATTCTCTAATACCGAGTCGGAAATTAGCGAGAAGTGAAACGGCTCATATTTCTTTAATACAGGATGAAAAGCAATTACGGGCAGCTATGTCCATGCGAAATCTACAAATGATTGAGCGTGCACAGAAAGAGCCATATCAAGTATTTTTATATGAAGCCCCTACACCTTCTAACTTACGTGATTTTCAGAAGTTTTATAATCAGATTGCGAAAGAGCAAAAGATAGAGCCGATTGGTCGTCGCGAAATGGACACGTTCAACTTACTAGCAAGAGAAAAGGCGTTGTTACTAACGGAAGTACGCAGCGAATGTGGACAAACACTATGCTATGGGATGGATGTTGTACATGGTAAAAAAGCGATGTCTTATTATGTTGCAACAACGAATCTGTTCATGAAACCCGAACATTTGAAACAACCTATCCGTTATGCACATTGTTATTTACTTTGGCATAATTTACTTTATTTGAAACGTCGTGGCTATGAAGTATATGATATGGGCGAGTTAACGGATGATGTTGCTGTTAGAGAATTTAAGCTTGGCTTTGGTGGACAAATTGTAGATGTATATTCGGGATATATTGCGCAATCAAAAATAAGCGCGCTACTATTAAGTATGAAAAAGTGGAGGAAGCAACAATCGATGTGAGAAATGGTGGATTGGTCATTTCGCTGGATTTTGAGTTGAATTGGGGTGTTCACGATGTATTTCGTGATGGACAATACGATGAAAATTTATTGGGTGTTCGAGCCGCCTTGCCAAAAATACTCGCACTTTTTGAGAAATATGACATACATGCGACATGGGCAACGGTTGGATTATTATTTGCCAATACGAAAGCTGAGATGACACACTATTTACGAACAATACCTGTGAAGTATGAAGAGATGCTTTATGCCGCATATACACAGCTAGAGCACGTGGGCGAAAATGAGCAGCAGGACCCTTTACATTTTGGTCAATCATTAATAGAACAAATTATCCGTACACCTCATCAAGAAATAGGGACACATACGTTCTCGCATTTTTATTGTCTGGAAAATGGACAAACGGAAATGGATTTTCGAGCAGATTTACAGGCTACAAAAGGTATTACTGTTGATCAAATCGCAGATATGAAATCCATCGTTTTTCCTCGTAATCAAATAAATCCACGCTATTTCACAGCATGTAAGGAAGTGGGTTTGTTGTGTTATCGAGGTAATGAAGAACATATATTATACAAGGCCACAAAATTTACAGATAAAAACATACTACTCAGGATTGGTAAATTGCTCGATACTTACATTAATATTTCAGGGCATCATATTATACGACTCGAGGACATGCAAAAAGAGGCATTCATTAATGTACGTTCAAGCGTTTTTTTAAGACCTTATTGTGCTTTTTTAAAAGGATTAGAAGGTTTGAAAGTAAGGCGCATTAAGGCGGGGATGCTTAAGGCGGCCAAGGAGGGGGCTTATTACCATTTATGGTGGCATCCCCATAATTTTGGCAAGCATACAGACCAAAACCTAGCAATACTCGAGAGACTATTACAGTATTATAAAGAATTGAATAAAAATTATAATTTTCAAAGCTACTCGATGCAAGAAGTAGCAATGCTTTGTCGGCAATAACGTTTCATTAGCGGAATGTTATTGCTTTTTTGCAATTTCGAGAAAATTTCATTGTTAATAAGAGGGAATTCGATAAGGTGTGCCGAAATTGTTAATTACAACAGGTAGTAATTAATCATTAGGTTCTTCATCAAAAGGTAGGGTGGACATAATATATAGCGTTGATTGGAGTGAAGCCAGCGTGACTCCTTGGGGCTTATCTGACGCCCTCAGTAAAGCACGCTGGCGAAACGGAAATCAACCCCTGGCTACGGCGATGAACTAAGCATTAGAAACAAATGGGGGAATTAGGGATGACGGAGATAACACAAAAACCAATTTGGATTCAAAATATTTCACAGTTAGTGACGCTTGCTAGTAAAAAAAAGGGGCCACGTGTACGTGAAGAGATGAGAGAATTAGGAATCATTGAAGGTGGAAGTGTTTGGATAGAGAACAGCATTATTAAGGATGTCGGTACAACACGCCAAATGATTTTGAAGTATTTATCAAGGGCCAAAGAGGCAGATATAGTGGATGCTACGGGAAAAATTGTGACACCTGGGCTGATTGATCCACATACACATGTAGTTTTTGGGGGGAGTCGCGAGAACGAATTTGAAATGCGTATGGAGGGTGCCAGTTATATGGATATTATGAATGCAGGGGGAGGCATTCATGCAACGACGCGAAAAATGCGCACATTATCAGAGGAACATATTTTCAATCAGACGGCTAGGCGCTTAGATTTATTTTTACAACATGGGGTGACAACGTTAGAAAGTAAAAGTGGTTATGGCTTGGATTTAGAAAATGAGCTCAAGCAATTACGTGTCATGCGTAGATTACATAAAAAGCATCCAGTAGATATTGTACCGACATTTATGGGGGCACATGCAGTACCTGAAGAATTTCAAAACAATCCAGAGGCATATGTTGACTTAGTAATCGAAGAGATGATTCCAGCAGTAGTTCAAGAAGATTTGGCGAAATTTATAGATGTGTTCTGTGAGGTAGATGTCTTTACACCCGAACAAGCTGAACGTATCTTATTAGCTGGTAAGGCACATGGGCTAGTTCCAAAAATTCATGCAGATGAAATTGAAGAGAATAAGGGAGCACACGTGGCAGCAAAAGTTGGCGCTATTTCAGCGGAGCATTTACTAAAGGTATCAGATGAGGGCATTCAGGAACTTGCGAAATCAGGTGTAATGGCATGTTTATTGCCAGCGACAGCGTTGTATTTGGGTGAGAAACCAGCACGAGCACGGGATATTATTGATGCGGGTGTGCCTGTAGCTATTTCAACGGATTGTAATCCTGGCTCTTCTCCAACGATCTCAATGCCACTTGTGATGAATCTAGCGTGTATAACAATGCATATGACACCAGCGGAAAGTCTGTGTGCGGCTACTTATAATGCAGCTTGTGCCCTACAAATTGAAAACCGTGTTGGTTCTATTGAGGTGGGGAAACAGGCTGATTTAGTATTATGGGATGTGCATAATCATCAAAAATTACATTACATTTTTGGTGTTAACCACGTGAAAATAGTATGGAAAAATGGAGTGAAGGTGGTCGGCTAGTATGTTTATAAAACCGAGGTGCAGCTGGGAGGAGAGTAAAGGCTCAGGCTTGCATCAATGGATTAAACAAAAAGAAAATCCACATCCAAGTGAAGTTGATGTGATTGTATATGGTTCATTATTATCGTATGCCGAGGATCCAACAAGAACGGCGCAGTACCCTAATTCATTTCGTGAGGCTTGGCCGGATTTTCAATCTTATAATTTAGACGAACAAATAAATTTACGTGCGTTATCTGTTGTGGATATTGGCGATGTAGCCATTTATCCAACCGATAAAATGCTGTCCCATTCGGCAGTAGAAGCTGCAGCGGAAAATTTATGCATGGCGTTCTCAAGAAGCTTTACATGTTTAATTGGAGGAGATCATTCGATAACCGCCGAGTCAATACGTGGCATTAAAAATGCATATCCAAGAGATCGTATTGGCATTATCCAACTTGATATGCATTTAGGTGCACACAACTTTGGTGAAATTAGAATGGGCAATAAAGCACCAATTCATGAGTTAATGGAAGCTGGGGTCGTTGAAGGGGCGCATATTTATCATGTTGGTTCGTACGGTTTCTTCAATTCGCCAGAAATGATTCATTATACACGTGAACATGGGATACATATGATTACACTAAAGCAAATGCGTCGTGATGGTCTTCAGTTAACGATTCGAGAAATGCTACGTCAACTTATGTATGAGGTAGATCGTATTTACGTTTCGGTGGATATGGATGTACTGGATGTAATGTTTGTTCCAGAAGTGCCAGCTGCTGCTTCTGGCGGTTTAACAGCTTTTGAATTATTTGATATATTAAAGCTTATCGGTGAGAACGCAGGCGTACGCCACCTTGATTTTGTCTGTGCCGATTCAAAGAAGGACGAACTACATCCAACAACGGTGAAAACAGGCATTATTGCATTTTTAAATTGGTTGACTGGCATCCAACTCGACAAGCACAATCGAATTTGATTTCTTTTTCCTGTAACTAACAATGAACAAATTTTAAAACAGTTATTTCCATTCTGTTAAAGTATAATAGCTTTTTGCTGGCACACGTAAGCCGCAACCCGCGCTACACGCCTTATCTAGTAGTGTGGAAATATTAATAACTATTTTTGCTCATTTAAAGCTGTAAGTGAAATGTTTATTAACAGCTTAGTTCAATCATTGTTTGCTATAATACAAGAATGATTGATAGAGAGGATTTTCAACGATGACAACAAAACCAAAACTTTTAATTGTAGATGGAATGGCATTATTATTCCGTTCATTTTTTGCTTCTGCAGCAATGGGGCATTTCATTCGTTTGCCAGACGGGACACCAACAAACGGGGCACAGGGGTTTGTACGTCATGTCTTAACAGCGCAATCACTAATGCAACCTACGCATATGGCAGTATGTTGGGATATGGGATCACACACATTCCGCAATGATTTATTTGATGGCTATAAAGCAAATCGTCCTGCACCACCAGAAGAAATGCTGCCTCAATTTGATATGGCTAAAAATTTATCTGCGCAAATTGGTTGGCAAAACTTCGGCGTTCCAGGGATGGAAGCGGATGATTTAATTGGCTCAATGATTGAAAAATGGAAGCACGATGCAGAAATTACTGTCATCAGTGGGGACAAGGATTTATTGCAGCTATTAAATCCATCAACACAAATTGCTTTTACGAAAAAAGGCTATACCGAATACGACGTGTATACTAATACCCGCTTTAAAGAGGAATACGGCATTGAGCCTTTACAATTCGCACAGGTGAAGGCGTTTATGGGTGATTCAAGTGACGGCTACCCTGGCGTTAAAGGAATAGGACCAAAGCAAGCCTTAACACTGATTCAAACATATGGTTCGATTGACAACGTCCTTGCTTCATTAGAGGAGTTAAAGCCAGGCCAACGTACGAAAATCCGTGAAAATATGGATATGTTGAAATTATCACATGAGCTTGCGACGATTCATACTGGTGTACCAATTGAAGCGGACTTTGCGAATCTAGTGATACAAGAATATGAACAACAGACATTCAAAGCACTAAATGAAAAGGGCTTCACATTAATTGCAAAACAAGCACGTTCTTTATACTCACTTGTTTAAGAGTAATTTGTACACATTTATATAAGGGCAGTCTAAGTAGTAAAAACCGAGTGAAGCGAGGGTTGCGACATAAGCGGTGCCCACGGTAAGCGTAGCGAGACTGTGTTTTGCGACGAAAGCGAAGCGACAGGAGTCGACGAAGCGGCTCAAGGCTCGCCCTCTGGAACGCCGTCTGCCTGGAACGGAAAACGACGGGTCCCTTGCACAAAAGAACCGCATTTCACATCTTGTGTGAAATGCGGTTCTTTTTAATTATTGTGCTGATAAGAAGTCCATCACTTGTTGTGGTGATTTAGCGTTTGCGCTATGTAAATGTGCTAACTTTTCACCGTTTTGGAAAATCAATAAGCTTGGAATTCCCATTACATCGTATTTGTCAGCGATTTCTGGAAGCTCGTCGCGGTTAAGCTCGTACCAGTCATAGTTGTTGTAATCAGCAATGATTGGATCGATGAACATGTCCATACGTGTGCAATCAGGGCACCAACCAGCATAAAATTTCACTAGTACTTTTTGGTCTCCAGCGATCAGTTCGTTGAATTGTTCAGCAGTTGTTATTGTTTTCATTAGTAATTCACTCTCCTCGTTTATCATTCTACACATTTTTTACATTTCTCGAA
This sequence comes from Lysinibacillus sp. NPDC096418, assembly GCF_044762775.1. Classification (NCBI taxonomy): domain Bacteria; kingdom Bacillati; phylum Bacillota; class Bacilli; order Caryophanales; family Bacillaceae; genus Lysinibacillus; species Lysinibacillus sp. NPDC096418. The sequence continues at coordinate 101,739 of NZ_JBIWEY010000005.1, read as the reverse complement.
AGTTTTCTGTTTGTAGATTTTTGTGAAACTACTTGTTGTCGTGTTTTCGCTCGTTAAAAACGAAAAAAGATATATATTACAAAAATATTTGTTGAAAAAAGATTGCCAAAATTAACAAAATAATCTACACTAAAAACAGAAAAGGTTCTTTTATATTTTTTTGGTCATAAAATGAATGACTATTCATTCAAGGGAGAATAAGGGGGAATTGCTTGTGACTTACAACATTAAAAAAGCGGCCGTTCTAGGCTCAGGGGTAATGGGCTCTGGGATTGCAGCACATTTAGCAAACATCGGTATTCCAACACTACTATTAGATATCGCACCAAAAGAACTAACAAAAGAAGAGGAAGCAAAGGGACTTTCTCTGGAGCATCCAGCAGTTCGCAATCGTTTTGCTCAAGGCGCTCTACAAAAATTATTGAAGCAAAAACCAGCACCACTTACTTCTAAGAAAAATTTAGCGCTACTAACTGTAGGTAACTTTGAAGATGATTTAGAAAAATTAAAAGACGTTGACTGGATCATTGAAGTTGTCGTTGAAAATCTAGCAATTAAACAAAATTTATATGAAAAGATTGATGCCGAGCGTACGCCAGGCACAATTATTAGTTCAAATACATCAGGTATTAGTATTGATGCGATGGCAGAAGGGCGTTCAGCAGATTTCCAAAAGCATTTCTTAGGGACACACTTCTTTAACCCACCACGTTACTTAAAACTATGGGAAGTGATTCCGGCAAAAACAACTGCACCAGAAGTTGTAAGTTTCATGAAAACATTTGGGGAAGATGTTTTAGGAAAAGGTGTCGTACTAGCGAAAGATACACCAAACTTCATTGCTAACCGTATTGGCACATATGGGTTACTGATCACTTTGCAGGAAATGATGAAAGGCGGCTACTCCGTTGGGGAAGTTGACTCTGTAACGGGTCCAATCATTGGTCGTCCGAAGTCAGCGACATTCCGTACATTAGATGTTGTAGGGTTAGATACATTTATTCACGTGGCGAAAAACGTTTATGATCAAACAACAGGCGCAGAGCAGCAAGTATTCGTGGTGCCAGAGTTCCTACAAAAGATGGTGGAAAAAGGTTGGTTAGGAGCGAAGTCTGGGCAAGGTTTCTTTATCAAACAAGGAAAAAATATTTTGGAAATCGATCCGAGTACATTGGAATATAGCCCAGTGAAAAAATTGAAAACACCTTCTATTGAAATGGCAAAGCAAGCTCGTGGTCTAGCAAATAAAGTGAAAGCTTTAGCATATGCAAAAGACCGTACTGGTGAATTACTTTGGAATATTTTTGCGCCAACTTTAATTTATTCGGCGCAACTTCATGGGGAAATTGCGGATGATATCGTGGCGATTGATAATGCGATGAAATGGGGCTTCGGCTGGCAACAAGGTCCATTTGAAACATGGGATGCACTTGGCGTAAAAGATTCCGTTTCAAAAATGGAAGCGGAAGGTCTTGAAGTACCTGCATTCGTTAAAGAAATGTTAGCGAATGGCTTTGATACCTTCTATTCAGAAATTGATGGGGATTTAGCTTTCTATAATGGGGCTGAGTACGTAAAAGTGCCAGTGAATGAAAAAGAAATCAACTTAAAGCGATATAAGAAAAAACATGGTGTGATTAAATCAAATACAGGTGCTAGCTTAATAGATTTAGGTGATGGCATCGCTTTACTAGAATTCCATTCGCAATCAAATGCAATTGGTCTAGACATTATTCAAATGATTAACTTTGCAATTGACGAAGTAGAAGCAAACTACAAAGGCTTGGTCATTGGAAACCAAGGGAAGAACTTCTGTGTAGGTGCAAACTTAGGTATGATTTTAGTCGAAGCACAAGATGATAATATTTTCGAACTCGATTTCACAATTAAAGCATTCCAAGATGCAATGCAAAAAATCAAGTATTCTGGTAAGCCAGTAGTTGCTGCGCCATTCGGCATGACACTTGGTGGCGGAGCAGAAGTTTGCTTACCAGCAGCGCATATTCAAGCAACAATGGAAACGTATATGGGCTTGGTAGAAGTTGGTGTCGGACTAATTCCTGGCGGTGGCGGAAACAAAGCGCTTTATGAAAAATTCCTTAAGGGGTTACCAAAAGGTGTAGAAGTAGACTATCAAACGATTGCGAATAAAGTATTTGAAACAATTGCTACAGCAAAAGTTTCAACATCAGGTGAAGAAGCATGTGATAATAACTTCCTTAACTTTGCAGATGGCATTTCAGTAAATCCTGATCATCAAATATATGATGCGAAGCAAGCGGCTTTAGCGCTATATGAAGGAGGCTACTTACCACCTGTACCAACGAAAATTCCAGTAACGGGTGCTTCAGGTTACGGAACGTTAGTAATTGGTGCACAAGGTATGCTGCAGTCAGGTTTTATTAGTGAGCATGATTTGAAAATTGCCAAAAAATTAGCTTATGTAATAGCGGGTGGTAAAGTTCCATATGGCACATTAGTTGATGAACAATATTTATTGAATTTAGAACGTGAGGCGTTTTTAAGTTTAGTCGCTGATCCACTGTCACAACAAAGAATGCAGCACATGCTTCTTAAAGGGAAACCACTTCGTAACTAAAAGAGAAATTATTCGATACTATTTGCACATGTAAACAAAGGGGGATTTAAACGATGCGTGAAGCCGTTATTGTAGCAGGAGCACGAACTCCAATTGGAAAGTCAAAAAAAGGTTCTTTAGCAACGGTAAGACCCGATGATTTCGGAGCAGTCGTTGTCAAAGAGACATTAAATAGAGCGGGATATACAGGGCAGGTAGATGATCTTATTTTAGGTTGTGCAATGCCAGAAGCGGAGCAGGGGCTTAATGTGGCACGAAACATTGGAGCACTAGCGGGATTACCAGATACAACACCAGCAATCACCATTAATCGCTACTGTTCATCTGGTTTACAGGCAATTGCTTATGCAGCGGAACGTGTTATGCTGGGGCATTCAAAAGCGATACTTGCTGGCGGAGTTGAGTCAATGAGTATGATTCCGATGGTGGGGAATACACCACGTCTAAACCCTGAATTAGCTGAAAATGCACCGCAATATTATATGGGTATGGGTCATACAGCCGAAGAAGTAGCTCGCCAATATAATGTGAGCCGTGAAGACCAAGATGCATTCGCTGTACGTTCACATGAGCTAGCTGAAAAAGCGATAAAAGAAGGCAAGTTTAAAGATGAAATCGTACCAATCGAAGTGGAACAGCATTATGTAGATGCGAATCATAAACCACAAGTAAAGAAATTTACATTTGACATGGATGAAGGAGTTCGTCCAGGTACATCTGTTGAAGGATTAGCAAAGCTTCGTCCTGCTTTCAATGTGAAAGGGAGTGTTACAGCTGGTAATGCTTCACAAACATCTGACGGTGCAGCAGCAGTACTTGTAATGGATCGTGAGGAAGCTGAAAAGCTAGGCATGAAACCGATGGCGAAGTTTTTAGGCTTTGCAGTGGGAGGCGTTCCTCCTGAAATAATGGGGATTGGCCCTATCGTGGCTGTGCCAAAAGCGTTAGAAATTGCAGGCCTAGCTATCGAGGATATCGATCTTTGGGAAATTAACGAAGCATTTGCCTCACAATCACTACAAGTCGTTCGCCATTTAGGAATCGACCAAGAAAAGGTGAATGTCAATGGAGGAGCAATTGCGTTAGGGCATCCGCTTGGTGCAACAGGCGCCATTTTAACACTAAAGCTCATCCATGAATTAAAACGTCAAGGGAAAAAGTACGGTGTTGTGACAATGTGTATCGGTGGCGGTATGGGTGCTGCCGGAGTATTCGAGATTTTATAAGTTTGCTAGACAAGTATCTGGGTGCATTGTTTTCGGTTGCCTCCGAATGATGTACTCAGAGCTTATCTATAGATGGGGATTGTATCGAGCATTTTAAAAAATAGATATTTAGGGAGGAATTTAACATGACAGAAAAAACAACGGATTTCATTAAAGGCGGCGGATTTATTATTGAAGATGTGGAGTTAGATCGAGTATTTACTCCGGAAGATTTCACAGATGAACATAAAATGATTGCAAAAACGACTGAAGAGTACGTAACAAATGAAGTACTACCAGTAGTAGAAAATCTTGAGCATCATGAATTTGAGCATTCAGTACGCTTGTTAAAGAGTGCTGGTGAGTTAGGCTTACTAGGTGCAGATGTACCTGAAGAATATGAAGGTCTAGGCTTAGACAAAGTTTCTTCGGCATTAATCGCAGAAAAAATGTCAGTAGCAGGTGGTTTCTCGATTACACATGGTGCACATGTTGGTATTGGTTCATTACCAATTGTACTTTTCGGTAACGAAGATCAAAAGAAACAGTATTTACCGAAGCTAGCTACAGGTGAGTTAATCGCTGCTTACGCATTAACAGAGCCAGGTTCAGGATCTGACGCATTAGGTGCTAAAACGACTGCAAAGTTAAACGCAGAAGGAACACACTATATTTTAAATGGTGAAAAGCAATGGATTACAAATGCTGGCTTCGCTGATGTATTTGTTGTGTATGCAAAGATTGATGGTGACAAATTCACAGCATTTATCGTTGAACGTGCGTATAACGGCGTTTCAGTAGGTCCAGAAGAAAAGAAAATGGGCATTAAATCTTCATCAACACGTACATTAGTACTTGAAGATGCAGAGGTGCCTGTTGAAAACTTATTAGGTGAAGTAGGTCGTGGTCACGTCATCGCCTTTAACATTTTAAACATCGGGCGTTATAAATTAGGTGTGGGGACAATTGGTGGTTCTAAACGTGCGTTAGAGCTTGCTATCCAATATACAAACCAACGTCAACAATTCAAAACTAAGCTTTCTGATTTCAATTTAACGAAAGAAAAATTATCGACAATGGCTTCTCAATTATATGCGTCAGAGTCATTAAACTATCGTACAGTAGGTTTGTTCGAAGACCGTTTAAGCCAACTTAGTCCAGAAGAACAAAAGCAAGGTAAAGTGATTGCAGGTGCAGTTGCTGAGTATGCCATTGAATGTTCAATCGCAAAAGTATTTGGTTCGGAGACATTGGACTACATTGCTGACGAAGCGGTACAACTACATGGTGGTTATGGCTTTATGGCTGAATACGAAGTAGAGCGCATTTACCGCGATTCTCGTATTAACCGTATTTTTGAAGGCACAAACGAAATTAACCGCATGATCGTACCAGGTACATTCATGAAAAAAGCATTAAAAGGCGAGCTTCCTCTACTTCAAGTCGCACAAAATCTACAAACAGAATTACTAATGCTAATGCCTGAAGAAGTAGGAACAGAAGCTTTAGTACAGGAAAAATATCTTGTGAAAAATGCGAAGAAAATTGCAGTCCTTGCAGCTGGTATGGCAGCACAACGCTACGGTGCGAAACTTGATCAAGAGCAAGAAGTACTTGTTAACATTGCGAACATCGCAAATCAATTATTCGCAATGGAGTCTGCGGTGTTACGTACAGAAAAAGCGATTGCTCGTGATGGTGTTGAAAAAGCAAACCAAAAACTGCTTTACACACAAATCTTCTGCCAAGAAGCATTTGCAGAAATCGAAAAAGAAGCAAAAGATACAATTATTGCTTCAGTAGAAGGTGATGCTGCACGTATGACGCTTTCTGCATTACGTAAACTAACACGCAACAATCCATACAATTTAATCGCGAAAAAACGTGAAGCTTCAGTGAAGCTAATTGACGCTGAAAAATTCGTGGTTTAATTTTATTGGCCTGGCTACTATAGTGGTAGCTGGGCTTTTTTTATTGTTAAGGAAACTATAAAGTTTAATCTGTGACATAGTTGTCGTCTAGGCTAAAGCGCAACATCATCGAGGTCGCTTTGATCCCACGGGCAAAAGTGGTGGCGCGCATACATTTACTTTGGGCTCGCAAGCAGCTATCGGATGTAAAACGAGCGCTTTAGTGCACTTGTTCTTTAGACGGATAGCCATAGCAAAGTGACGGGTAGAATGGTTAAAATGACGGATGATCACTGTAATAGGGTTTTATTTTATCTGTGCTTGTTCAGATGGTATACTACAGAAAAATGAAAAAAGAGGAGTTTTACTTATGACGATTCAATTCATTCAATATCCAAAATGTACAACATGTAAAAAAGCTCAAAAATGGTTAAATGACAACGGAATTGCTTATGAAGAAGTACACCTTGTAGAGCAAACACCAACAAAGGAACAATTGGAGAATTATTGGAAAGTAAGCGAGCTTCCGTTGAAGAAATTTTTCAATACTTCTGGTATCAAGTATCGCGAGTTAGGTTTAAAAGATAAGCTTGCAGATATGACCGAAGAGGAGCAGTTAGAATTGCTTGCTTCAGATGGAATGCTCATTAAACGCCCAATTGTGACTAATGGTAAAAAAGTGACTCTAGGGTTTAAAGAATCCGAATTTGGGGACACTTGGAAATAACGGCTTATAACCTTGTTTTTACTGAAAAAATATGGCACACTAAAAGTGATTGTATTACATAATTTTGGAGGGATTTTTCATGAGCACACCTAAAGACTTACGCTACTCTGAAGAACACGAATGGGTAAAATTAGAAGACGGCAAAGTACGTATTGGTATTTCACACTTCGCACAATCTGAACTTGGAGACATCGTTTTTGTTGAACTTCCACAAGTTGGCGACGAAATTAAAACGGACGACCCATTCGGTAGTGTAGAATCAGTAAAAACTGTTTCTGAACTATACGCACCAGTTTCAGGTAAAGTGGTAGAAGTAAATGCTGATTTAGAAGATAGCCCAGAATTCGTAAATGAATCACCATACGATAAAGCATGGATGATTGTTGTTGAACTATCTGACGCTTCAGAACTTGATAACTTAATGACAGCAGAACAATATACTGCAATGATCGAAGAATAATTTACAGTATGAATAAAAAGCGTCGGCGTATTTGCTCCGGCGTTTTTTCTTATATAAGGATACATTAGGTGAGTAGTGCAAATGGAGGTGGCCGCTGTGTTTGAAGGTAAATGTTTGATTGTTGAGGGGCGATCTGATAAGCTTCGTATCGCACCAATATTAAATGAAGAAGTCACAATTCTTTGTACAAATGGTACAATTGGTGTTCATCAATTAGAGGAATTACTGGATCCATATGAGCAATACGAGCTGTTCACGTTTTTTGATGCGGATGCATCTGGAGAAAAATTACGTGCATTGATGGACAGACATTATCCAGAGGCGGAACATTTACGGACAATGCCGACATATAAAGAAGTGGAGACCACGCCTAGAAGGGTGCTAGCGGCGATTTTATTACGTGCGCATTTCTCTATTCATAAAGAATATATTTTGTAAGGTTGCGTGAAAAAATGGAAGAGTGGTCAAGAGAACAATGGGAAGCATCTGTACAGTCGGGTGCAAAAACTGCGTTTTATTTATACACACCGATGTGTGGAACGTGTGCAGTGGCTTCAAAAATGGTGGACGTTGTTGAGCAGCTTCTACCGGATTTACCTTTAGGTAAGGCGAATCTTAACTTTATGGAGCAACTAGCATATGATTATCATATTGAAAGTGTACCTTGTTTACTTGTTAGTGAAAATGGAAAAGTGACAGAAAAGGTTTATGCGTTTCAATCCGTACCATTTTTGTACGAATTGTTGAAGAAATCAATTGACTGAACTTTGATCGCGTGGTAAAGTAACAACTATATTAAAAAAATCTTATATCGAACTCTTATGAAGAGTGGCGGAGGGAAGTGCCCTGTGAAGCCCGGCAACCATCACGATTGTGAAAAGGTGCCAAATCACCCAAAGAAATTTCTATTTTCTTTGACAGATGAGAGAACGGTTCAACGTATATGGTACGTGGCCCCTTCTACTTGTTTGTGAGTGGAGGGGGCTTTTTATATGCATTCAGCAAATGTGTTCCTATCTCGACATCGTAGTGAAAAGTTACAGGAAACGACCACTTCGATAGTTGATGAATGAACAAACATAGAGCCTCCGGCGTAAGTCACAGATTTTGAATTATGCGAGGACAATTCAAAATCTGGATGCATTGTTTTTCTGCGCGAAAGCAGAGAGTCAGCGGCAATTTCGTCAAGGCGTAATTGATTATGAAGAAAAGGAGTTTTCGCTATGATACAGCTTCAAAATATAACGAAGAAGTACAAAACCGCAAATGGCGAATTAACAGCAGTCAAAGATGTAAACCTTTCTATTAACAAAGGTGAAATTTTTGGCATTATCGGCTACAGTGGTGCTGGTAAAAGTACGATGATTCGTTTATTAAACGGTTTAGAAAAGCCGACATCTGGTACGGTGACGGTAAATAACCAAGAATTTTCAGCAATTAAAGGGCAAAAGCTTCGTGATGCTAGACAAAAAGTAAGTATGATTTTCCAACATTTTAACTTACTTTGGTCAAGAACAGTGGCAGAAAATATTTCTTTCCCACTAGAGATTGCAGGAGTACCAAAAGCACAGCGCGATACACGTGTGAAAGAGCTTATTGCATTAGTTGGATTAGAGGGACGTGATAAGGCGTATCCTTCTCAGCTATCTGGTGGTCAAAAGCAACGTGTGGGTATTGCTAGAGCACTTGCAAACAACCCGGAAGTACTGCTTTGTGACGAAGCAACGTCTGCACTCGATCCAGAAACGACAGACGCTATATTAGATTTACTAGTCGACATTAATGAACGATTAGGCCTAACGATTGTGCTGATTACGCATGAAATGCATGTTATTCGCAAAATTTGTCATCGTGTGGCGGTAATGGAAGCTGGGAAAGTTGTTGAACGTGGTGAAGTGCTACAAGTATTCCAAGCACCTCAAGCTGATATTACGAAAAAATTTGTATCGCAAATTACAGATACGAAAGAAACACAAGAGACAATCGCTCAATTAAAAGCACATTATCCAACAGGACAACTTGTGAAGCTTACTTTTGTCGGTGAAAAAACTGAGGAGCCTGTTATTTCACAATTAGTGAAAAAATTTGATGTAGAAGTAAGTATTGTACACGGGAATATTTCACAAACAAAAAATGGTCCATACGGTACGCTTATTGTACAAGTTGACGGCTCGGCAGAAAATGTGTCAGAGGCATTAAAGTATTTAAATACAGTTGAAGTTCAAACGGAGGTGATTGAACATGTTAACTAGTCTTTTTCCGAACGTCGATTGGGAAAGTATGTGGGCAGCTGCATACGAAACACTTTATATGACAGCCATTTCAACGGTAATCACATTTATTCTTGGACTAGCCATTGGGATTGTATTATTCCTAACGAGTCCGCATCAGTTATGGGCGAATAGGGTTGTCAATTTCTTAACAGGTTCAATTGTCAACATCTTCCGTTCGATTCCGTTTATCGTGTTAATCATTTTATTAATTCCATTTACAAAATTTTTACTAGGTACAATCCGTGGAGCAAATGCAGCTTTACCAGCACTTATCATTGGCGCAGCACCGTTTTATGCACGTATGGTGTTAATTGCTTTACGTGAAATCGATAGGGGTGTTATTGAAGCAGCACGTTCAATGGGCGCAAAAACGTCCACTATTATTTGGAAAGTTTTAATTCCAGAATCCTTACCGGCTCTTATATCAGGAATTACCGTAACAGCAGTAGCTTTGGTTGGTTACACAGCGATGGCTGGTATTATCGGTGCTGGTGGCTTAGGGAACTTAGCCTTCTTAGATGGTTTCCAACGAGGTCGTGATGATGTAACGTTGATGGCAACAATTTTAATCTTAGTAGTCGTATTCATCATTCAATGGATTGGCGATATGATTACATCAAAAACAGATAAACGCTAATCAAGTAGGTTATTCCGGTATATTGCCGCTAACATATTTTAGATAATAGAAAAGGGAGTGTAATCAAATGAAAAAGTTTTTAGCAGGTTTATTAATATCAGTACTTGTACTAGCATTAGCAGCTTGTGGCACTGATAAAAAGGAAGACGCTGGTTCAGGTAATGCAGATACAGAAAAAGTAACATTAAAAGTAGGTGCTTCCAATACACCTCACTCAATCATCTTAAAAAAAGCACAACCAATTTTAGCTGAGCAAGGGATCGATCTTAAAATATCAACATACCAAGACTATGTACTTCCAAATCAGGATTTAGAATCTAAGGACCTAGATGCAAACTACTTCCAACATTTACCTTATTTAGAGGGTGAAATTGAGGCGAAAGGTTATGATTTCGTCAATGCTGGAGCAATTCACGTTGAGCCAATCGGTATTTACTCTAAAAAATACAAATCACTTGAAGAACTACCAAAAGGTGCGACAATTTTACTTTCAAACTCAGTAACTGACCATGGTCGTATGCTAACATTACTTGAAGCAAAAGGCCTAATCAAATTGGCTGATGGCGTAAATAAAAATGAGGCTGAATTAAAAGACGTTGTAGAAAATCCTAAAAACTTTGTATTTGATGCCAACACTGCACCTGAAATGTTAGTGTCAATGTACGAAAACAATGAAGGCGATGCTGTTCTAATTAATGGTAACTATGCAATTGACAATGGATTAAATCCATTTGAAGATTCAATCTCACTTGAAGATACAAAATCTTCATATATAAATGTTATCGCAGTACGTGCTGGTGATGAAACAAAACCAGAAATAAAAAAATTAGTAGAAGTATTAAAATCTGAAGAAATCCAAAACTTCATCACAGAAGAATGGAAAGGCTCAGTCATCCCGGTTAAATAATTTACTTAGTTGAAAAAAATAGTGATATTAGTAGTACAAACCTAGATTATGGTTTGTACTATTTTTTTTTCGAGATTAGGTAAGGACGGTCAATTTAGAATCTGTTGTAAAACAAAGAGATTTCGATCATGTGTGCTGTAGAATTCTATGATTAGTTTTGAGGGATAAGTAAGTTACATATTCTTACATTTAAACAGGTGTGTCGATTAACAAATTCTCATTATTATCTATATAAAATTACAAAGTTGCGTTCAGCTTTGGGATGCTCACTTTCCATGCGGAAACAGGAGTATCGCTTCTACCCTCAATAAAAATGTATTAACACATGCTAGCATTGAGTGAGGAAATAACCAATCTTTTGATAAGTAGAAACCTCATATTCTCCTAGTTAGCGCAAATGACTTTAAATGTTATTACAAAGGGGCGTGTGGTTTTGGTTCCCATTATTGATATTTATCTACAAGAGAATTTCCGATATAGTATAACTTATCTAAATGAATGGAGATGTTTCATATTTTAAAAAATCGAATGATCAAGTTGACGGTAGTATGCATATTATTTATGTCATTGAGTATAGGTAGTACAACGATTAGAGCTGAAAACATTACTGTATTTGATCGATCTACATGGATATGGAATCCGTGGATACTTCTAGATAATGAAGTTGATACATTGAAATTTTTAGAGAGTAAACAAATTAACAAGGTTTATTTACAAGTTGATAGTGATGTTTCAACAAGCGTTTATCAGAAATTTATTGAAAAGGCTACGGCAAAAGGTATACATATTTATGCATTAGCTGGAGAGTCTTATTGGATTACAGAGAATGGCATGGAATATCAAAGTCAATTTTTGAAGTGGGTCGAGCGTTACCAACAGGAAGCAACAGATGCCCAACGATTTTTGGGTATACATTTAGATATTGAGCCTTATGATACGAATATTTGGTCGACAAAACAAACGTTGGCGATTCAGACCTATCAGCAGCTAATTGTACAAGCAAATAAAAAAGCACAGGTCTTAAAATTACCATTAGAGTTAGATATCCCTTTTTGGTACGACGAAATTAAATATAACACTAAATATGGAAAGGGGATTTTGTCTGAATGGTTAATTAAAAATTCGGATGGCGTGACGATAATGGCCTATCGTGATACATCAAAGGAAATTATAAAAATCGTTAAAAATGAAATTGAATATGCTAAGCGGATGAGTAAACCAGTAGTTATAGGTGTTGAAACATTGAAATCAGCTGAGGGAGATAATATTAGCTTTTCAGAAGAGGGGGAGCTATATATGAATAAGCAGCTGAATAAAATTCAAAAACATTATTCAAAAAATCCGAGCTTTAAAGGCGTAGCAATCCATCATTTCGATAGTTGGAAAGGAATGGAACCGTAATAACGATTTCGTGGATAATGATGTAAAAGATTAGTCAACATGACTGATTGAGTAACTTTATATATTTTATTCGAATAATGTTCAGATTTTGTTTAGATAGTACTGATATCGTATAAAAGGTAATCTATAATGCCAATTCATGTGATTTTTTGTAATTTAGTTTTTTGAAAGTGCTTAAAGACAGTCAACTTTGATTGCTATAAAGAGTTTTTATTTTCAATTAGCTGAAAACGATCGCCTCTTTGGTATTGAGATGAATATGATTCTAGCTTTTTGCGATGGAGCTTATGCTCAAAACGCATGTTCTTTGGCAATCTGAGTGATTAACAGCCTGTTAATCGGAGCATGGGGCGGATAGATCAGTTAGATAGAAATATGCATTTCTGTCTAGTTGTAAAGTCTTATTTATTCGGGTCGCTATTTCAAACGTCCGACTAATTATGTTATTATTTACCTAATATATTCCTTATAATAGATTGTTTGGAGATGTATTCAAAACAAAATTATAAGGATTTTCTTGTTCCACAGAAAGGGTTTTTATTACAAAAATAATATAATTTATCAATTTATTAATGAAGGTTAGACGATCTTTATTATGTTTAATGCACTGTTCATGATTATAGACCTAGTTCGTTTGAAAATATTTAAAGCTTAATGAAGTTATTTATTTTCGTAGGGAAAGTAGAGGAGTATGAAATGAATATGTTAATAGAATCGCCTAGAAAGATGAATATACTGAAAGGCAGTGAAGTTATTCCTCTATTTGATGTTTTGAAAGCAAGTATTAGTCGTTCGAATATGGAGTTGACAGTTGTGTTTTTAAAGGCAGCTGCACCAAATGTAAAAAAAGAGTATGAGCGTGAAGATTTTGAAGAGAAAATTACGGATTTTCTTTTAGCGAAAGTTCGGAATACAGATCTGCTTTTTAAGCTAGAGAACAACTTGCAATGGGGAATATTGTTAATACAAAATGGTGAAGAAGAAGGAAATGCGTTTTTAAAGCGACTTTTTCATCTCGCTAAGAATGAGAATCTTTTATTGCATAACGATGATTGTGGTACATTGCAAGGCAGTGTTGTAGAAATTAAAGATGAACAGGTGTTGTTTGAAGATTTAATCGCCAGTCAATCAGCTATTTTTAGTCGAGAATCCGAGCCTTGGAAAATAGATATCGAAACGAGATTTAAGGCACAGCCTATTAAAAATGTGAAGGTAAGTATCATTGAAGAAAATGCTATTTTTAGAGATGTGCTAGAAATAACAGTGCAGAAATTGATTGTAGATTACTTCCACATTGAAACTAAAGTTTTTTCTGATGGCTATGAATTTTTACAATCGGATTGGTATTTTTCAGGGCATACGCATATTGTCGTAATGAATGATATTTTACCCCGTAAAAATGGGATGGAAGTATTACATACATTACGGAAATTAGCGAATCAAAAGAAATTTATTATTTATATGATGACGAATAGAAATTCACAGGCTGATATGGTATTTGCCTATGAAAGCGGTGTGGATGAATATTTATTTAAGCCATTCGATTTACGTTTATTTAAAGCTCAATTACAACGGACATTTGCGAGGCTATGATGATTGAATTATCTATTCAGTTTTTATTAACCGTCATTGTCGTTCTTTTTATGATTTGTGGTGTATTAATTATGTATTTGATTTTTCAAGGAAGACGCGAGGCTCGAGAGAAACGAGAGAAAGAAAATTATACCCAGGATACAAAAATATATTGGCAAGAGTACTTTTTGGAGGATCGTCCACTTGAAAATAAGTTAATTCCGAAAAATAAAAGTGAAGTAGCGGCGATTGAGAATATATTATTATCCTATTTGAAAAATATTTCTAATCCTAATATACATCTTAAAATTCACTCTTTCGCACAGATATATTTAAAGGCCTATTACGAAAAAGAATTGAATAGCAAAAGGTGGAGCCGTAGAATGAATGCGATGTACCGTATTGCGGATTTTCAAATAAAAGATTTAATCAGTACTTGTGAAGTATTGGGTAAACAAAAGTATTCTGTAGAGACATTTCAATTATTAAAAATATATTCGATTCTTGAGAAGGAAAGCTTTACACGTGAATTATTGGCATCGAATGTTACGTTTTCGGAAAGTGAGTATAAAAAATTATTTTCCTATTTAGAGGTAGCGATGCTTGAACAACTTATTATAAAAATCGAGGACTTACAAAAATCTGCACAATATGCATTAATTGATATAATTTCGGTGAAAGGGAGTATGGATGTTATTGAGAGTCTAGAGAAATTGTTAGGTAATGATAATGATGAAATTCGGATACGTATTCTAAAAGGGCTTGATAGAATGGGTGTTATTAGACAGTTAGATACATTTATTCCATTTGTCAATTCGCCGATATGGGAAGAAAGATTAATGGTTGCAAAAGTATTTAAACACGTACCTCTAACATATACAGCTGATTATTTAGAAATATTGCTACAGGATAGTAACTGGTGGGTGCGTTCACAAGCAGCAAGTACGATGATTGAAGATCCAAAAGGTCGTCAGAAATTAAAAGAATTTATTGAAACAGCCAATGACAAATATGCAATTGAAATGGCTAATGAAGTATTAGAAAAAGGATACCTATAGTATGAGTTTATTAGGCAATTTAATGTGGTTTTTTGGTGAACTAATTTTAATATATATGCTACTAGTCATAGTAGTATATGGCATTATGTTTTTTTTCGCGATGTTGCAGTTACGGAAAGAACATAAATTGGATCAATCTGAAACAGATGATATGTATATTGATGCGTTCTATTCAAAGCCAGTTTCTGTTATTGTGCCCGTTTATAATGAAGAAGTCGGTGTTGTAGATAGTGTACATTCATTACTTAGTTTGTACTACCCAGAGCTGGAAATTATCATTGTAAATGATGGTTCTACTGATCGTACGCAAGAAATCGTTATTGAACATTTTCAAATGAAGAAAATAGAAAAAATTATTAAAATGGAAATCCCGACGAATAACATTACTCAAATCTATCAATCACAAATTCATCCAAATTGTATTTTAGTAGAGAAAGAAAATGGTGGGAAGGCAGACGCTTTAAACGTTGGCATTAATATTTCTAAATATCCCTATTTTTGTTCAGTAGATGGAGACTCTATTTTGGAAAGAACATCTTTATTGCGTTTAATGAAGCCTATAACATCATCAGATGGAGAAGTGATTGCAGCAGGTGGGAATGTTCAAATTGCAAATGGGATGAATATGCAACTTGGCTCTATTGTAGAAACGAGTTTGACCAAAAAATATTTAGTTGCAATGCAAGTCATTGAATATTTAAGAGCCTTTTTAATTGGACGAATTACATTAAGTAGATTTAACTTGGTGTTAATTATTTCTGGTGCATTTAGTGTGTTTTCAAAAAAGTGGGTAGTGGATGTAGGTGGCTATACTAAAAGTACGATAGGTGAGGATATGGAGCTCGTTGTGAAGCTACATCGACATATCCGTGAAAAAAAGGAAAATAAGCGGATTGAATTTGTATCAAACCCCAATTGCTGGACAGAGGCACCTGAAACGATGTCTGTTTTAAGACGCCAGAGAAGTAGATGGCATCAAGGTTTATTAGAAAGTTTATGGAAGCATAAGAAAATGACTTTAAACCCTAAATACGGTGCAATTGGATTAATCTCATTCCCTTATTTCTGGCTGATCGAATGCCTAGGACCGATTATAGAGCTCGGTGGCTATATTTATATTGTACTCGCGTTTTTCTTAGGCAGTATTTATTATGAGATTGCGCTTTTACTACTTTTAGCATTTGTACTTTATGGTGTTATATATTCGATGATGGCAGTGTTATTTGAAGCATGGAGTAAAAATACATCGTTTAAGACTGCTGATTTATTGCGTTTGGTTCTACTAAGTTTCACAGAGATTTTTTGGTACCGACCAATTACGCTTTTTTGGCGATGTGAAGGGTTATTTAATTTTGTCGTGAAGAAGAAGGAATGGGGAAAAATGGAGCGTAAAGGTATATCAAGCAAGGAGCAGGAACCGGTATGAAACGTATTTATTTCGGAGTTATAATAGCCCTATTACTTTTAATGATACCGATAGTTCTATGGTTGATGATGCCTAGTAAAGAGCTGAATATTGCAATCATTGATAAAACAGTGTCAAACGAATCATATCGAGAGCATTTAGGGGTAACTTGGCTTTTAAATTATTTGAAATACGAGAATAAAGAAGAACAATATGATAAGTCAAAACATTATTTTGGGACGATTCCAGATGAACAACAAAACAGTGTATCCACCCGTCACTTACCGAAGGATTATAAAGATTATGATGCTATTTATTTAGCAGATACTTACGGTGTATATGAAGATGATCTTAATATGACGAAGGAAAGAAAGGGTGAGCGTACAAAGAAAATTGTTGGAGGACTTGAGCTGCAAGAATGGAATGTCATTATGGAGCGTTTAACAAATCCTGAGAAAAGTTTATTTATTGCAGAATACAACTCTTTTGCATCGCCAACATCTCCTGAAGTTCGCAATCAAGTGCTAGATTATTTAGAAATTAATTGGTCTGGCTGGGTTGGGCGCTATTTCGAAGAATTGGACTTTAGAAAAAATAAAGAAATTCCACAATGGATTATCAATGAATTTGGAGATGATTGGAAATACGATGATGGTGGCTTTATATTAGTAAATGACTTTACTTATGAGGTGTTTGTTTTAGAGTTAGATAAGCATGTAGATAAAGAAGGAATTCAACTTCAATTTACCGAAGCAGGACAACAGTTCTTTAATGTGTCAACAGGCCCACGCTATGACTACTGGTTTGATATTATTACAGCAAAAAATGAAGAAAATGTTTTAGCGAATTATGAATGGAGCTTAACAGAGGAAGGGAAGGCATTATTAACTGAACATGACGTGCCTCTTTCATTTGCAGCAGTAGTATCAGGTGAAAGAAAAAGTGCTACAAATTACTACTTTGCTGGTGATTTTAATGATAATGGGAAGGTACCATTCTTTTACAAGGTAAAGGGGATAGCAGCTGTTTATAGGGTTGCTCAAACTTTTTCAGACGATGCATTTTATTGGTCGGCTTATGTACCAATGATGAAAGCAATTTTAAAGGATTTTGAGAAAAAGAAAGTTGAGCTGAAGCCAAAGGATACCACATCAGGCTTAGGTCATAACGCGCGTATTAATGATCAAACATTTGAGGTTTTAAAGAACGGAAAGTGGGAAGCCCTCACCTTTAAAGGCGTTAATATGGGCATGGGAAAACCAGGATTTTTCCCTGGGGAAGCGGCCATTACTGAAGATGAATATTATCGCTGGTTTCAGCAAATTGGTGAGATGAACGCTAATACAATTCGAGTTTATACATTACATCCTCCCGGGTTTTATAAAGCTCTAAAAAGGTATAACGAAGAGACTAAAACACCTTTATATGTACTACATGGGGTATGGATTGAAGAAAAGGGCTTAGAGGAAACATTAGACGCTTATGACGCTGAGACGCTTGAGAAATTCCATAACGAGATGACAACACTTGTAGATGTTATACATGGTAATAAGTACGTGAAGCATGTAGTAGGACATGCTTCTGGTTTATATGATACAGATGTTTCGCAATATGTAATTGGCTGGGTTATTGGCATTGAATGGTATCCTCATATGGTGATAGGAACCAATGAAAAGCATGCAAATATTGGACAATATGAAGGTGTTTATTTTGAAACGAAGGATGCCACACCATTTGAATATTGGGTTGCGGAGCAAATGGATTATATTACGAAATATGAGCAGGATAATTACGGATGGATGCGCCCTATGAGTTTTACAAACTGGGTTACGACAGATTTATTAGATCATCCATCTGAGCCAAATACAGATGAAGATATTGTCAGTGTTAATCCGAATGTCATTTATACGAGAGGTTTAGCAGAGCAAACGGGGCAATTTGCATCGTATCATGTATATCCATATTATCCAGATTTCTTTAACTATGATGAAAAATATTTAGCATATGTAGATCATCGAGGAAAAACAAATAGTTACGCAGGGTATTTAGCAGATTTACACGCTGCACATCGTATGCCCGTATTAATTGCTGAGTTTGGAATTCCTGGTTCGCGAGGTCTAACTCATGATAATCCGTATGGCTGGACGCAAGGCTTTGTGTCTGAGCAGGAACAAGGTGAAATTTTGACTCACCTGTTTGAGGACATGATGGCAGAGAAATTACTTGGAGGGTTAGTTTTTACGTGGCAGGATGAGTGGTTCAAACGAACATGGAATACGATGGATTATGATAATCCTGATCGTCGCCCATTTTGGTCTAATGCACAAACAAATGAGCAACAGTTTGGCTTATTAAGCTTTGATAGACATAAGGTGCAGATTGACGGAGATATTTCAGAGTGGGAAGCTCCATATTTATATGGGGATCAAGAAGCAAGCAAGTCTACAATGAGCGTTGATTATGATGAACGATATTTGTATATTCAAATAAAACATAAAATGGTGAATGAATCGTCCATCCAAATATTATTAGATGTTGTACCAAATCAAGGTAAAACATCAAAAGCCGATTTGAAAGGCCTGACATTTACAAACGGTATCGAATTTGTTGTCGAACTAAATAAGGATAAAGAGTCACGTATTGTTATCGATCCCTATTACGATTATTATTCCTATTTATATGGGCATGAATTAAAGCTAATTGACATTCCGGCACCAGATGTTATGAAAAACAATACAATGTTTAGTCCGATTTACTATGCTTTAAATAAGGAGCTTTACTTGCCTGAACAGGATATAGCGGTGCCTTTTGCAGCATATGAAACAGGTATGCTGATAGAGGGAAATGGCAATCCAGAGTCGGAAAAGTACAATTCTTTAGTTGATTATACATGGAGCGACGAAGGTATAATCGAATTGCGTATTCCTTGGTTACTTATTCAAGCGAAGGATCCAAGTCGCAAAGAATTTATGGGTGATTTTTATAAAGAGAATGGTGAGGCTTCGTTTTTTGTAAAAGAGATAAACATAGGTGCATTATTTATCAATGATAAAGGTGGTATAGATTCATCGTTGCCTGCGATTGAAAATGGAGTGCTCAATCAATTGAAAAGCTATACATGGGAAAACTGGGATATTCCGAAAACTGAAGAACGTTTAAAAGAATCTTTTGAAATTATGAAGGAAACCTTCGGGAAATTTGAATAGTGGTAAAAAGTATAGAATACGTAAGGGGAGCTTATGGTTGAAATGGTGGAGAAAGTTTATCGTTTTATTAGTCGTTACTGTAGTACTTTTATCAATCAATGATATGAGTGTGACGAGAGCAGAATCAATTACAAAAAACGTAGAAATTACAGATTTGAATAAGGAGTGGACGATTACATTTAATCATGCGGTGGATAAAGCATCTATTACGAATTCTGCTATTACAATAAAAGATGAGGATGGAAATAACTTTCCAATTACATTTGAGGTAAATAATAATAAAGTAATAGTAAAGCCTAAAAAGTCATATGAAAACTATACAACATACACATTAAATGTTCTAAATGATGTGGAGAACTATAAATTAAATCGTTTAACAAGTAATTTCACAATGACTTTTACGACCAACTTTGCAATCGAAAATATGGACAAAATCAAACCTCTAGATGTTGGTGATTATAAAAGTCAGGCACTTGTGACGTTATCTTATGATGATGGCTATCGGAATTGGTATGAAAACGCAGTACCACTTCATTCGAAGTACAATATGCCAGGTACTTTCAATATTATTGGTGATAAATTGCACTCAGGTGATGAAAATTATATGATTCCATCGCAAGTATGGGTTGCACATGATCTGGGTATAGAAATTGCATCGCATACTCAAACGCACTCTTTTTTAACAGAGAAATCAGTAGATGAAATGCATTATGAATTTGCTGAAAGCATAAATGTAATTGAGTCTTTATTAGGTGAAGATTTAGTTTCCACTCTTGCAGTTCCGTACTCATCTTATAATGAAGACATTCAAAAAATCGCTATGCAATATTTCGATGGAGTTCGCGTATTAGGGCGAGAAACTAATTCACCTAATAATTATGATCCGTACTGGTTAAAATCATATGCTGTCACAAATACAATAGAACTTTCTGATGTAAAAAAATGGATTGATAAGGCAGTTGCTGAAAAATCGTGGGTAATTATTATGTTACATGGTATTACTGAGGATCGTTTGGAAGAGTATGAAACAACGCCTCAAATTTTAGAACAAATAATGCAGTATATTGATAGTTTGGGCACAGATGCTATCTTACCAGTGAACACGAAGGATGGGCTACAGCTTACTAAGCAGTGGGCACAATAAAAAGAAGCTATAATGAACAGTGAAAAGATTTATAATTGAGCCTTATTTTTTGTAATGTCATGTTAGATAGTAAGTATTCCTGTTAAGTAAATAGTTAATGTTAAACCGACAACACTTCTTTACCGTGTTATCGGTTTTTTCATTGTTAAAGTAAATATAGGTTTGAATGTGACGTTTTGGAGATCGGATATAAATAGACGAACTAGCGTATTAGTTCTTCAATATGAAATGTTTCAAATTTTAAATAGTGTTTTTCGCTGAAAGCGCAGCGAGCATTTCGAAGTGAAAATAAAGTTACTACTTTAATAGTGATGACAATTGGTTTATTGATACACTTGGTTTTTTATTAGAAAATTAAGAAGATATAAATTATTCCGCCTATATTTCAAACACTACAAAATATAAATTATTTATGATAAATTACTGTTAGTATATCTGAAAAAGACAGTTGTTTTTATAGGGAGGACATATTGATGAAATTAAAGTTTGGTTTATTAGCGAGGATTATCGTAGCTATTTTGCTAGCAGTGGTGCTTGGTAACTTTGTCCCGGAACCATTTGTACGTGTATTTGCAACATTTAACGGCTTATTCGGTAACTTCTTAAACTTTATAGTACCGTTAATTATTATTGGATTTATTGCACCGGGGATTGCCCAACTTGGTAAAGGCTCTGGAAAGTTATTAGGATTAGCAACATTCTTTGCTTATTTTTCAACATTAGTAGCTGGATTTATTGCTTTCTTTGTAGCACGTAACGTGTTGCCGAACTTCATCTCAAATGAAGGTGCGAAAAACATGGCTAATCCAGAAGAGTTTTTAGCGCAAGCTTTCTTTAAAGTTGAGATGATTCCGCTAATGGACGTAATGGCGGCATTAATCTTTGCATTTATCGTAGGGATTGGGATGGCTGCTATTAACAGCGATGTGATGAAGCGTGGCTTTGAGGAATTTAATTCAATTATTGAGAAGGTAATTTCTTATGTAATTATTCCATTATTACCTTTCCACATTTTTGGTATTTTCCTGAACATGACATTCGGTGGTCAAGTAGCAAAAATCTTATCTGTGTTTGCGGTGGTATTCTTATTAATCATTGTGATGCACTGGGTAATGCTACTTATTCAATTTACAACAGCGGGTGCGTTAAATAAGAAAAATCCATTTACACTGATTAAAGCGATGCTACCTGCATACTTTACAGCTCTAGGGACACAATCTTCAGCTGCAGCAATACCTGTTACACTTCGTCAGACGCAACAAACGGGTGCTTCAGAAAAAGTATCGAGTTTCACCGTGCCCCTTTTTGCGACAATTCACTTATCGGGGAGTACGATTACACTTGTAACATGCTCACTTGGGGTAATGATGATGAATGGTATGGATATTAGCTTTACACTCTATGCTGGTTTTATCTTCATGCTAGGTGTCACAATGATAGCAGCTCCAGGTGTACCTGGTGGCGCAGTAGTGGCTGCATTAGGTTTACTTCAATCAATGCTCGGCTTTGATGAAACAATGGTAGCATTGATGATTGCTCTTTACTTAGCGCAAGATAGCTTTGGTACAGCAACAAATGTTACTGGTGATGGTGCGTTAACAATGATTGTCGACCGTTTCGGCAACAAAGAGAAATAAAAAAAGAAATGCCCAATGGATTGCAGAAAATCCATTGGGCATTTTTGTATGTACGGTGATTTTTTATTGGAATTGCGATATGCGTGAGAAAAAATCTTTTACGAACTCTAAGAAAATTTTCTCTGAGGGGGCAATATCACGGTTAATTGGAGAAATAATGCCAACTGTTCTTGGAATCGTCGGTGATTTAATTGGTACTTTAACGGTAAAACGCGCAGCTGAATCATAAAGTGTGCTTTCAGGTAATAAGCTGACGCCAATACCAGCAGCGACAAGCCCTTTTAGCGCGTCTAAATCTTCACCCTCTGAAATAACATTAGGCAAGAAGCCAGCAGCACGGCAAGCGTCCATCGCAACTTTATGTAAAATAAATCCGTCGGGAAATAATACGAACTGGTCGTTACGTAAATCGGCAAGCATAATACTTTCTTCTTTTGCTAAAGGATGGTTTGCAGGTAATAATGCTGCAATGTTCTCAGTAAATAATATTGTCGGCTGAATCGTTTCATCTTTTGGTGGAAGTGGACCTAAAAAAGCTAAGTTCAATTCACGATTCTTCACAGCGTCGATTAAAAATTTATAAGAACCTTGTCGGAGTTGAAACTGCAAGTCTGGATATTCTTTTTTAAAAGCAGAAATAACTGTTGGTAGTACATAGCTTGCCAGACTAGTTGGGAAACCGATTTTAATCGTTCCTTTTGCAGGATCTAAATATTCCTCAACTTGCTTTGCGGCAAAATCGATTGCCTTTAATGCAGTAATCGTATGCTCTAAGAAAATTTTCCCGATTGGCGTTAATTTCACATTGCGCCCAATACGTTCAAAAAGTGGTGTACCTAATTCATCTTCTAAATTTGCTATTTGTCGGCTAATTGCAGATTGTGCAACATGTAAATGTTCCGCTGCTTCCGATATATGCTCTCGCTCCGCAACCTCAACGAAATAGCGTAATTGACGTAATTCCACTGAAATTTCACCCCTATTGATCGAAAAATAAGATAAATCATATCTCAATTATATAGTATTTATGAAAAAATATGATTATAAAAACGGTAATTGTAAATGTTTAATGAATTCAAAGAGTCTGAGATGCTTAGGGAGGACTTTTTTGAATAAGTATTTAGTAATGGTTATAAATGGTTAGGTTTGATGATTTTAAAGTACCTCAAATAGTAATCTCTTTGTTTTCATTTTAATGCGAAAGGGTATATTATATGTATTGTTATTTGTGGATAACTGTCACAAAACGGCTACAATTGGCGTTTTGTGCGAGGTTTTCACTATGATGCTAGATGAAATCGATTCTCAATTAAGTGGTTTTTATTGAAAATGAAGGGTGATGATTCTCAATAAAAGCTTTTACTAACAATCGTCTGAAAATGCTTTAAAAGCCTTTGCTTTTCGAGATTTATATAGAGAAAAATGAAAGTAGTTAAAATGGTTTGCATAGAGAAGTATTTTCAGTTAAGATTAGAATGATAATAATTAAGGAATGGTTTGCCATTCAATGAACACACTATGGAGGTATTCTCATGTCAACTTTAGTAATTAAAGATCTTCACGTTGAAATCGACGGTAAAGAGATTTTAAAAGGCGTAAACCTTACAATTAATACAAATGAAATCCATGCAATCATGGGCCCAAACGGTACAGGTAAATCTACTTTAGCTTCTGCTATTATGGGTCACCCTAAATATGAAGTAACTTCAGGTTCAGTTGAACTTGACGGTGAAAATGTACTAGAAATGGAAGTAGATGAACGTGCACAAGCAGGACTTTTCCTTGCAATGCAATACCCATCTGAAATCGCTGGTGTAACAAACGCTGATTTCTTACGTTCTGCTATCAATTCTCGTCGTGAAGAAGGCGATGAAATTTCTCTTATGAAATTCATCCGTGAACTAGATAAAAACATGGAATTCCTTGAAATGGACGAAGATATGGCACAACGTTACTTAAACGAAGGCTTCTCAGGCGGAGAGAAAAAACGTAATGAGATTCTTCAATTAATGATGATTAAGCCTAAATTTGCTATTCTTGATGAAATCGACTCTGGTCTTGATATCGATGCACTTAAAGTAGTTTCTAAAGGTATCAATGCAATGCGTGGCGAAGGCTTCGGTTGCTTAATGATCACTCACTATCAACGTCTACTAAACTACATCACACCTGACCATGTTCACGTAATGATGCAAGGTCGCGTTGTTAAATCTGGTGGCGAAGAGTTAGCACACCGCTTAGAAGCAGAAGGTTACGACTGGATTAAAAAAGAATTAGGTATTGAAGACGAAACAGAAGAACAAGAAGCATAAGAAGGAGGACGAACTAGCATGACAGTGGAAATTAACTTGCCTGCAACTGCACAGGACGTGCGCTCGTTCTCTGAAGCAAATGGTGAACCAACTTGGTTTACAGCACTTCGTGAGGCAGCACTAGACAAAGCAGCTGGTTTAGACATGCCAAAACCAGATAAAACAAACATTACAAAATGGGATTTCATGAACTTCCCTCAGCATACAGTGGTAAGCGAAACATTCGCTTCACTTGATGCACTACCAGAAGAAGCAAAAGGTTTAATCGACCTTGATGCACAAGAAAACTTATATATTCAACGTAATAACACACCAGCCTTCATTAAAGTTTCTCAAGAACTTACTGACAAAGGTGTAGTATTTACAGATATTTTAACGGCTGTTCGCGAACATAGTGAACTAGTTGAAAAGTACTTTATGACTGAAGCGGTTAAAGTAGATGAGCATAAATTAACAGCGCTACATGCTGCATTAGTTAATGGTGGCGTATTCGTATATGTACCTAAAAACGTAATCGTAGAAGAACCTCTTCAAGTTGTTTTCTTAAATGATAATGCAGAGGCTTCACTCTTCAACCACGTGTTAGTAGTTGCAGAGGCGAACTCAGCTGTTACTTATGTTGAAACTTATGTATCTACAGTTGAAGAAGCACAAGGACAAGCAAACATCATTGCTGAAGTAATTGCCTTAGACAATGCACAAGTTACTTATGGCGCTGTTGATGTACTAGCTAAAGGCTATACGACGTATGTAAACCGTCGTGCACGTTTAGCACGTGACGCTAAAATTGACTGGGCACTAGGCTTAATGAATGATTCAGACACAATTTCTGAAAACATTTCACACCTAATCGGAGATGGCTCTCAAGCAGATACGAAATCAGTTGTTGTTGGACGCGGTACGCAAAAGCAAAACTTCACAACTGAAGTTCGTCATTGGGGTAAAAACACGAACGGTCATATTTTAAAACATGGTGTGATGAAAGAAGCTGCACAAACAATCTTTAATGGTATTGGTAAAATTGAGCATGGTGCTACAAAAGCTGATGCACAACAAGAATCACGCGTATTAATGCTTTCTGAAAAAGCACGTGGTGATGCTAACCCAATTTTACTAATTGACGAAGACGATGTAACAGCAGGACACGCAGCATCTGTTGGACGCGTAGATCCACTACAACTTTATTACTTAATGAGTCGTGGTATCTCGAAAACAGAAGCAGAGCGCCTTGTTATCCATGGATTCCTTGCGCCAGTTGTTACGCAATTACCAATCGAGGGCGTTAAAAAGCAACTGACGGAGGTCATCGAAAGGAAAGTTCGCTAATGATGAATAAAGACATTAAAAGCTATTTCCCAATATTAAATCAAGAAGTAAACGGCAATCCGCTTGTTTACCTTGATAGTGCCGCAACTTCTCAAAAGCCAATTCAAGTAATTGAAGCGATGAAGAATTACTATGAATTTGATAATTCTAACGTTCACCGTGGTGTACATACACTAGGGAATCGTGCGACAGACAAATATGAAGGCGCACGTGAGAAGGTTCGCAAATTTATCAATGCAAAATCGACGGAAGAGATTATTTTTACACGCGGTACGACAACTGCTTTAAATACTGTAGCAGCTAGTTATGGCCGTGCAAATGTTTCAGAAGGTGACGAAATTGTTATTACACATATGGAGCACCACTCAAACATTATTCCTTGGCAACAACTAGCGAAAGAGCAGAAAGCTACTTTAAAATATATCGATTTAGAGGCTGATGGTACGTTAGATCTTGAAAAAGTTCGTGCTACGATTACGCCAAATACGAAAATTGTTTCAGTTACAATGGTTTCAAACGTTCTTGGTACGATTAACCCTGTGAAGGAAATTGCTAAAATTGCACATGCAAATGGTGCAATAATGGTAGTGGACGGCGCACAAGGTGTACCACATGCTGTTGTAGACGTACAAGATTTAGATTGTGATTTCTTGGGCTTCTCAGGACATAAAATGTGCGGTCCAACTGGAATAGGTGTACTATATGGTAAAAAAGAACACCTTGAAAAGATGGAGCCAATTGAATTTGGTGGCGAAATGATCGACTTTGTTGGTCTTTATGATTCAACGTGGAAAGAGTTACCGTGGAAGTTCGAAGGTGGTACACCAATCATTGCAGGTGCAGTTGGTTTGGGTGCTGCGATTGATTTCTTAAATGAAGTAGGGCTTGAAAACATCGCGAAGCATGAACATGCACTTGCTGGTTATGCGATGGATGAGCTTGAAACGATTAACGGACTTAAAATATTTGGCCCACGTGATCCAATGAAGCGTTGTGGTCTTGTGACATTCAATTTAGATGATGTGCATCCACATGATGTGGCGACTGTTCTTGATATGGGCGGTATTGCTGTTCGTGCTGGACATCATTGCGCACAACCACTAATGAAGTGTCTTCAACAAGTTGCCACAGCGCGTGCAAGCTTCTATATGTACAATACTGAAGAAGATATTGACCGCTTAGTACAAGGGTTGCGTTCTGCGAAGGAGTATTTTAGCGATGTCTTTTAATAACTTAGATCAACTTTACCGTTCAGTAATCATGGATCATTACAAAAATCCTCGTAACAAAGGGTCTTTAGAAAATGATGCTGTAACGATTGATATGAACAATCCGACTTGTGGTGACCGCATTCACTTAACGCTAAAAGTGACTGATGGTGTTGTAGAAGATGCGAAATTTGACGGCGAAGGCTGCTCAATTTCGATGTCTTCTGCATCGATGATGACACAAATCGTCAAAGGGAAGAAAATCGAAGAAGCACTAGAGCTTTCAGACATTTTTTCAAAGATGATGATGGGTGAAGAATACAGCGAAAAATACGACCTTGAGGATGTAGAGGCGCTACAAGGCGTGGCAAAATTCCCAGCACGTATTAAATGTGCAACATTGGCTTGGAAAGCGATGGAAAAAGGCGTAAAAGAATAAAAGTGCTAAAGCGCCCGTTTATCCCCGACAAGCGCTGGAGGGTCCTAACAAGTGTGCTTGCACACGTAGGAAGGAACCGAAGCGACCTCGAGGGGATGGCGCTTTAACCTAGATAAAAGAAGAATAGTAATTTATGAACGGAGGAGAAATAATGGCTAAAAAAATGCCTGATATTGGCGATTACAAATACGGATTCCATGACAAGGACGTAT
Organism: Lysinibacillus sp. NPDC096418; assembly: GCF_044762775.1. Classification (NCBI taxonomy): domain Bacteria; kingdom Bacillati; phylum Bacillota; class Bacilli; order Caryophanales; family Bacillaceae; genus Lysinibacillus; species Lysinibacillus sp. NPDC096418. Next base: position 74,101 of record NZ_JBIWEY010000005.1, on the reverse strand, counting down.
CGATTTTCCGTTCAAAACGTGGTTTAACTGAAGAAATCGTCCGTGAAATTTCAAATATGAAAGAAGAGCCTGAGTGGATGCTTGAGTACCGCTTAAAATCTCTTGAAACTTTCTATGCAAAACCAATGCCACAATGGGGTGGCGACCTTGGTTCTTTAGACTTCGATGAAATTACGTATTACGTAAAACCATCTGAAGCAACACAAAAATCTTGGGATGAAGTACCTGAAGAAATCAAAGCTACTTTCGATAAATTAGGTATTCCTGAGGCAGAACAAAAGTATCTTGCAGGTGTATCTGCTCAGTACGAATCTGAGGTAGTATATCATAACATGAAACAAGAGCTTGAAGATCTTGGTATCGTGTTCAAAGATACAGATTCAGCACTTCGTGAAAATGAAGATATTTTCAAAAAGTATTGGGGTACAGTTATTCCTTACTCTGACAACAAGTTCTCAGCACTTAACTCAGCAGTATGGTCAGGTGGTTCATTCATATACGTACCACCAGGCGTAAAGGTAGAAACGCCATTACAAGCATACTTCCGTATTAACTCTGAAAACATGGGTCAATTCGAGCGTACGCTAATTATTGTAGACGAAGGCGCTTCTGTACACTATGTTGAAGGTTGTACAGCACCTGTTTACACAACAAACTCTTTACACTCAGCAGTAGTAGAAATCGTTGTACGTAAAGATGCATACTGCCGTTATACAACGATTCAAAACTGGGCGAACAACGTTTACAACTTAGTAACGAAACGTACAGTTGTTGAAGAAAACGGTACGATGGAATGGATTGATGGTAACATCGGTTCTAAATTAACAATGAAATACCCAGCATGTATCCTTAAAGGTGAAGGTGCTCGTGGTATGACATTATCGATCGCTTTAGCAGGTAAAGGACAACACCAACATGCTGGTGCGAAAATGATTCACTTAGCGCCAAATACATCTTCAACAATCGTATCAAAATCGATTGCTAAACAAGGTGGTAAAGTAACGTATATGGGTCAAGTACGCTTCGGCCCTAAAGCGAGCGGTGCACGTGCAAACATTGAATGTGATACATTAATCATGGATAATGACTCTACTTCAGATACAATTCCATACAACGAAATGTTAAATGATAATGTTTCTTTAGAGCATGAAGCGAAAGTTTCTAAAGTATCAGAAGAACAATTATTCTACTTAATGTCTCGTGGTATTTCTGAAGAAGAAGCGACAGAAATGATCGTAATGGGCTTCATCGAACCATTTACAAAAGAATTACCAATGGAATATGCAGTAGAAATGAACCGCCTGATCAAGTTTGAAATGGAAGGTTCTATCGGCTGATTTTTCGTTGATAGATATGCGACTAGAGCTATATTAGCTTTGGTCGCATTTTTTTGTGGTTGAGCATTTGTATATTGAGCGTATATGCTATGATAATGTTAAATAAAGGAGGGGGTTACTTGATTCGAGTAGGATTAACAGGCTGGGGCGATCATCCTTCGCTATATAGTAAAGTGACTGCCTCGAAAGACAAATTATTTGATTATACCGGTCATTTTTTAACAGTGGAGGTAGACACATCATTTTATGCCATTCCATCTGTCGATAATGTACGGAAATGGTGTGAAGGTACACCGGACAATTTCCTCTTTGTTGTAAAGGCATACCAAGGAATGACTGGGCATCTCCGTAGTGATATTCCTTTTGAGACGAAAAATGATATGTTTCAGACGTTTATCGAAAGTGCCAATGAGTTCAGACGACATGGTAAGTTAGCCATGATACTGGCACAATTTCCACCTTGGTTTGATTGTCAGACTAAAAATGTACAATATTTACTATATATAAGGCAACAACTAAAGAATTTTGATGTAGCAATAGAATTTCGTAACAAAACATGGTATGCAGAAAATGTGAGAGAGAGAACGATGGATTTCCTGAACACAAATGCTTTTATTCATACGATTTGTGATGAACCACAGGCGGGGGTCGGATCCGTACCATTTTATCCTATCGCAACCGCAAAAAAAGCTTTGATTCGTATTCATGGGCGTAATATTCAAGGTTGGCGGAATACAGGGAATACAGAGAACTGGCGTAAAGTTCGCTTTTTATATGATTACAATAGGGAAGAATTACAACAAATTGGGCAAAATATAAAAATGCTTCAATCGCAAACAGAGGAGCTTTTTGTATTGTTCAATAATAATTCGGGTCATCATGCGGCAAAAAATGCAAAGGAATTACAATCGATTTTAGCCATTAAGGATGACGGCTTAGCACCTAAACAATTAAATATGTTTGAAGGAGAATTTTAATGGAATTTATTCTATTAGTATTTATTGCGCTTTGTTCAGGTATCGTGGGCGCACTTGTTGGATTAGGTGGCGGCGTAATTTTGGTACCGGCTACCTTGTTTATCGGCTTAAATTTAGGCATGATTCCTGATTTGACACCACAGAAGGTTGTTGGATTATCTGTGGTAATGATGATTTTTACAGGCTTAGCTTCGACAATAAGTTATATGAAATCGAAAACGGTTGATTATAAAAGTGGATTTGTCTTTTTTATAGGTAGTGTACCAGGTACTATTTTGGGGGCGTGGATTAATAAAGGATTGGATTTACCATCCTTCAATTTATATTTTGGTATTTTACTTATTATATTATCCACGATTTTACTTGTACGGGATAAGATAAAACCAGTAAAATGGTTTGTGAAAAATGGTGTGAAACGTGAATTTACCGATAACGAGGGGAAAGATTACATTTATGGATATCCAATCTGGTTTGCAGTATTACTGACGTTTTCAATTGGTTTTGCATCGGGTCTGTTTGGCATTGGTGGAGGATCAATGCTTGTGCCAGCAATGATTATTTTATTTTTATTCCCACCACATGTGGCAGTTGCAACTTCGATGTTCATGGTATTTTTATCATCGATAGTAAACTCGGCTAGCCATATTTACTTAGGAAATGTACCGTGGTTGTATACAATTCCAGTCATTCCTGGGGCATACATTGGTGCAAAAATAGGGGCTGCATTAAATAAAAAAATCAAGTCAGATTCACTTGTACTTGCATTAAGAATTATTTTATTATTACTAGGAATTCGCTCAATATTGGATGGTTTATTTTAATTCAAAAAATCATGTTCCTAAAGCGTGGCGTCAGCGGTAGGTACAATTCCACCGAGGCGTAATTGATTGAAAAGAAGAGGTGGCTTAAATGCTAGAAAAAATTCATATTTTTCACACGAATGATTTGCATAGTCATTTTAAGTTTTGGCCTCGTATGCAAAACTATGTGAAAAAGAAACGGGTAGAATTTGCGGCTCGTGGTGAGACAAGTTATTTATTTGATGTTGGTGATCATTTAGATCGTTCAAATATATATACAGATGCAACGGTTGGGAAAGGAAATGTTGCACTGTTAAATGAAGCACAATATGATGTTGTGACACTTGGGAACAATGAAGGAATAACATTATCCCATAAGGAGCTTTATCATCTATATGATGAAGCTAATTTTGATGTAGTTATTGCTAATTTACAGGCGACATATGGCAGTAATCCAGCTTGGTTGAAGCCATATGTCATTTTGACAACTGAGCATGGAACAAAGATTGCTGTAATCGCAGCTACTGCAATGTTTGAGGCGTTCTATAAAGAATTAGGTTGGGATATTGAAGATCCAAGATGTGCGATGGTTCGTTTAGCATATCAACTTCGTAAGGAAGCCCATATTGTTGTTTGTTTGTCACATTTAGGAATTACAGAAGATGAATTGTTAGCGGAAGAATGTCCTGAAATTGATGTCATTTTTGGCTCGCATACGCATCATATCTTGTCAAATGGGAAAATGGTAAATGGTGTATTACTGACTGGTGGGGGGAAATTTGGCCAGTTTACAGGACACCTAGTTTTAGAATATGATAAAGATAAATGTACACTTATTGGAAAAACAGACAAATTAATTCATAATGAAGAATTGCCAGCTGTTGAAAATGAGGATAAGTTTTTGTTGTCATTAGACGAAGAGGGAGAACGGTTACTGAATGTACCTGTTTTTACAACACCTCAAGCATTTAATAAAGAGTGGTTTCATTACTCGCAGCTTTCAGATTTATTTGCGCAGGCAATTCTAGAGAAAAGCGGTGCAGATTGTGCATTGTTTAATGCGGGGATTTTTATGGATGGACTACCAAAAGGCCCCGTGACTACTCTTGATTTGCACAAGATTTTCCCACATCCTATTAATTTATGTACAATTGAATTATCTGGGATGGAGTTAAAGGAAATATTACTTCAATCAAAAAATGAAGAGTGGCCTTTTATAGAATTAAAAGGGCTGGGCTTCAGAGGTGTCATTTTCGGTAAGATGTTGCTGTATGGTTTTTCTATGAATGAAGATCGGCAATTACTCATAAATGGAGAATTAGCAGATGCTAGACTTACGTATACATTAGTAACGTTAGATCTATTTACGTATGGTTATTTTTATCCGAGTTTTAAATATGCGAAGAAAAAATATATCATGCCTGATTTTTTACGTAATATTATGGAGAGTTATGGTCGGAAAGTTTTTAAATGAATATTAGAAAACTAGCTTTAATAATAGATTGGGGAAGAGGTCATGCGATTAATTTCAATCGATGTATTAAAAGAGGGAATGGTGCTAGGAAGAACTATTTGGAATGAAGCGGGACATCCACTTTTGAAAAAAGGTGTAGTTATTAATGAGCGCATTATTTTAAGACTTCAACAATTACATACTCATTATTTATATATTGACGATGAAATTTCGAAGGGTATTGAGGTAGAAGATACAGTTCCTCCAATTGTTCGAAATAAAGCTATCTCAACTATTAAAAACTCTTTCCAGTCATTGAATGGATTAAATGCGATTAGTGCTTCTTATGTGCTCGATCAACAATCGAAGGAAATTGTCTCTATTGTTGATGAATTGCTGCTGGCAGTGATGGGAAATAACGAAATTTTAACTGTGTTGGCGGATGCATATTTGTTCGATGAATATTTATATCAGCATTCATTTCAAGTGACCTTGTATTCAATTGCAATTGCCAGAGAATTAGGGCATTCGGCAGAAGATTTACGTTTGATCGGTATTGGAGCTCTATTGCATGATATCGGTAAAATTATGGTGCCAAAGGAGATTGTTACGAAGCCAGGACATTTAACGCATGAAGAATTTGAAACAATGAAAATGCATACACGTTATGGTTTTGATGTCTTACGAAATTTACATTCCATTTCATTACTAGTGGCACATTGTGCATTTCAGCACCATGAGCGGATTGATGGTAGTGGGTACCCACGTGGGTTAGTAGATTTTGAAATTCATCCATTTGCAAAAATTATTGGTGTTGCAGATGTTTTCGATGCAGTAACGACAAACCGTGTATATCGTGAAAAAATGCTCCCATCACAAGGGTTAGCGATTGTTGAAGCAGGTTCTGGCACAATTTATGATCCGAAAATCGTCAATGCCTTAAAAAAATCCGTCGTACATTACCCGAATGGTGCAATCTTAAAATTATCGGATGGCCGTCGAGGGATTGTCTCGAAACAAGATCCTATCGATCCGAATTGGCCTTGGATTCGTATTTTTGAAGAACATGATGAATTATTATCAGCTACATATGAAATAAATTTGGCGGATGATCCAACTGTCGTAATTGCAAAGGTTGAAACGGATTATCTTGTTGCCGCTAATATCGAATAATTGTCTCTTCCTGTTCATACGTTATGGAACAGGAGGAGATTTTTTTGTATTTCCCTCGAAAAAGGATGAAATTAAGAAAAAATAGTAGAAGAACTAAAAACTCGAACCGTCTTACGATCTTTTTAGTAAGTTTTATTGGATGTATGCTCTTATTTTTATACGTTTTAAATCAAAGGCTGATGCCGACGTATTTACAATATGCAGAAAAACAAACAGATAAGATTGCTTCCTATGTTGTCAATGAAGCTATTAGTTCTCGAACGTCAAGTGTTTTAGATGTGAATGATATTATTGAAGAATTACCTGCAGGTTCGGCGGAAACAGTTACCGTAAAATTTAATACAGACATCATAAATCGAGTACAAGCGGAAATACAAGGTTTAGTAAAAAGTTATTTAGCGCAGGCTGAGCAAGGCGATTTAACGCATTTACCAGAGTTAGAGACTGTTGAATATGATGTTGGAAAAATCGAAGAGGGTGACGGGATTGTATTTTTTGTACCGCTTGGGCAAGCGGCAAATCTCCCATTACTCGGCAATTTAGGTCCGAAAATTCCGATTCGCTTTCATATCATTGGTAATGTGCATAGTACTGTGACATCAAACATAAAAGAATTTGGTATTAATAGCGCATTTGTCGAGGTGTGGATTAATTTGGAGGTAAACGTACAGATTATTGTACCTTTTGCAAGTAAATCTGCCACTGTTGCACAGAGTATCCCAGTAGCAATGGGTCTAACGAGAGGGCCGGTACCAAATATCTATACGAATGGTAGTGATGCGCCGCAGCCATCTCTTGAGGTACCATTAAAAATGGATTAGAAATGTTTGGTGGAATAGTAAAAGCTAGTTGTTGCAGTGCGTGTAATGTGATACATTGACAACAGTGATGACTTTTTAACCTGATTTAGCGGAAGGTTCCCCACTTCCATAAGTAATGGGATGAATGCGGATTTAGTAATCTATGCAAAGGGTGTCTAAAAGCCCGCTGAATCAGGTTAATGCCTTTGGCTGATGTTACAGAATTTGAATTATACAGGTACAATTCAAATTCTGGACGAAATTAAGCCGAAGCGTAATTAATAATGTACTAATACTCGATAGGGGCGATATTCGTATGACATCTTGTAAACCTACAAGCAATCAAAAAGAAGAACATTTGCGAAAACCAGATTGGCTAAAAATTAAACTAAATACAAACGATGAATATAAAGGGCTCAAGAAGCTCATGCGAGAAAAGAACCTACACACAGTTTGTGAAGAAGCACGCTGTCCAAATATTCATGAATGTTGGGGCGAACGTCGTACTGCAACGATGATGATTTTAGGTTCAGTTTGTACACGAGCTTGTCGTTTTTGCGCTGTAAAAACAGGCTTACCAAATGAGTTAGATCTTGCAGAACCAGAGCGCGTAGCAGATTCAGTTGCTATTATGAACTTAAAACACGTCGTCATTACAATGGTAGCTCGAGATGATTTAAAAGATGGTGGTGCGGAAGTATTAGCAGAAACAGTGCGTGCGATTCGCCGAAAAAGTCCACAAACATCAGTTGAAGTATTACCGTCTGACCTCGGTGGTACTGAAGAAAATCTTCAGTTGTTAATGGATGCAAAACCAGATATTTTGAATCATAATATTGAAACAGTCCGTCGTTTGACACCAAGAGTTCGTGCACGTGCCAAATATGAGCGTTCATTAGAATTTTTACGTTTGGCAAAAGAAATGCAACCTACTATTCCAACAAAATCTTCATTGATGATTGGCTTAGGCGAAACACATGAAGAGATTTTAGAAGTAATGGATGATTTACGTGCAAATGACGTAGACATTATGACAATCGGTCAATATTTACAGCCAACGAAAAAGCATTTAGCGGTAAAAAAATATTATTCACCTTTAGAGTTTGGCAAGTTGCGTAAAATTGCGATGGAAAAAGGTTTCAAACATTGTGAGGCAGGTCCATTAGTACGTAGTAGTTATCACGCAGATGAGCAAGTAAATGAGGCAACGAAAGCACGACAGTTGCAAGCGGACATTTAACGAGAAGATAATAGTATATATAGAAGGGTGGTGTCACTTTGATTATCATTGAAGGATATGAGTATGAACTTATAAATGATTACCGAGAAGCTTTTCAAGAAGAGGTATTAAAGGAGCGCTATTCGGATATTTTAGCAAAATACGATTATATCGTTGGAGATTGGGGCTATAACCAATTACGCTTAAAAGGATTTTTTGACGATAAAAATCAAAAATCTACGTTTGACACAAAAATTAGTACACTTCAAGATTACTTATATGAGTATTGTAATTTTGGCTGCGCTTATTTTGTCTTACGAAAAGTTGGGAAAGTTATGCAACAGCCAGAAAAAACAACAGTAGAAGTAACCGAAGTGACGGAGCCTGTTTTAGAAGTAACTGAATAATTATACTAACCTGATGTGTTTTTTTGCATCAGGTTTTTTGTTTGTAAGATGTACGTCGAGAAATTAGAAAATTGGGGCGATAAATTTATTTTAATGGGTGATAAATTTCGAATTATTGGAGACAATAACCATAACTAGGGCGATAAAACGATTACACACATAAAAACATCCTATACCGTGAATGATAAGGATGTTTTTTAAAGTCTATTAGCTTAGTAATTCACGTAAATATTCACGTAGCTCTACAGTTTCTTCCTCGGAGCGGTTGTATACGTGCTCGAGATAACCAGGTTCCTCTACATCGTCGGCGCCGATAATGGCAAAGCGACCAAATTGAATATCCATAACAAGTACTTTACCGAAAAAACGGCTTGATTGTAGAATTGCTAAATCATAGCGTAACTTTTCACCTGCAAAGCTTACAAAACGGGTCTTTGTATCTTCTACATCATCATATAAGAAAAAGCGTTCCATCTTTTAATCCCCTTCCAGTTCTATTGTTATGGTACTATAGAAGGGAAAAGACTATCAACTTTAATTGATTTGAATGGGGGCATACCTTGTGTATTTTGTAGATCGTAATAAAATCACAGAAAATTTACAGTACTTAGATGGACTACTTGCTATTTTGGAGTCAGAGAATAATTGGCTACAAAACGATATATCAAGACTAGCAATTGAGCGTATTGGTCATAATATTATGGAGTCAATGATGGATGTTGGTAATTTGATGATTGATGGCTTTATCATGCGTGACCCAGGTAGCTATGAGGATATTATTGATATTTTAGTCGATGAGAAAGTCGTAACAGTCGACATGGATGCGCCTTTAAAAGCAGTTGTCGGTTTACGTAAGATGCTTGTTCGAGAATTTATAAATGTAGATGTAGATGAGGTTGTCAATGTGTTAACAACGAACCTACCTACGTTAAAGCAATTTCCACTAGCTGTGAATGATTACTTAACAAATGAACTAGGACCTGTTTCGGCATTTTTGCCAGAAGGGGCTCATAAATGAGAACATATAAGGCTTATTGTTTTGATCTTGATGGCACTGTTTACCGTGGGAAAGAAGGAATTCCTTCTGCGATTAAATTCATTCACAGCTTGCAAGAACAAGGAATTGAACCTTTTTATGTGACAAATAACTCTTCCAAAACAAGAGAGCAATTACAAAAAGCTTTACGAGCAATTGATATTGAGGCGCCTTTAGACCATCTCTATTCGAGCGCACTTGTAACTGCAAAGTACATTGCAGCAAATTATGCTGGTAAGAAAGTGGCGATGATAGGATCTGACGGTCTTCGTTCAGCATTATTGGATGAAAATATAGCCATTACAGAAGAACATCCAGATGTATTTGTAATGGGCATTGACCGTACAATTGACTATACAAAACTTGCGAAGGCAACGATTGCTATCCAAAATGGAGCGACATTGATCGCGACAAATCCAGATGTTAAATTTCCAACTGAGCAAGGATTTGTGCCAGGGAATGGCTCATTTGCACGTTTAGTAGGGGATGTAGCTGGTGTTGAACCACTTTATATAGGAAAACCATCACCTGCTATGCTTGAGGTAATAGCTAAAGATCATGGCTTTGAAAAAGGTGATATGGTAATGGTAGGGGATAATTATGACACGGATATCATGTGTGGCATTCGTTACGGTTGTGATACAATCCACGTCAATACTGGTGTAACCCCAACTGCTGCTGTTTTAGAAAAAGAACAGCAGCCAACTTATTTACTGGAAACATTAGTAGATAAGTTGGACTGAAGAATCTAACTATCGTATTGTCTCTAAGAAATATTGAAGCGCCTAAATAGATAAAAAATCAAAACCACCAGGTATACTGGTGGTTTTGATTTTAGTTCAATTGAAACAATTCACCACATAGGGTTATCTTCAATATATTGATATATCGCATTCGTTAGCTCTGCAGGTGAATCAGCTTCTACTAGTTCACCATTAACAACAGCGTAAAAGGATTCCGCACATTTTGTACAATAGCTAAGACATCCGTATTCTAAAACGTCGATATTTGGGTCGCGCTCTAGTATTTCATATGTTTTTTGAGAGCCATTTGCTAAGTTGCTTATACAAAATTCAACCATTGGATTCATAAGTGTCACCTCACCTTTGTTATGCTACTCGGTTTTGGAACGTTCGTCAACAAGGTATGTTTTGGATACTAAAAGTGAAGTAATTCATTAATTTTGATGAAAAACTCTTAGTTTTGTGAAATCTTTCACAAAATGCAATTCTTATATTGTGAAACATCTCACAATCAGTTATACTCAATTGTGGATACTTTGTGAACAATTATTATGAGACACATCAAAGGAGATTATTATGGGGAAATTAGTACTTTTAGGGGGCGGCTATGGCAATATGCGTGTCATGCTTCGCCTATTACCGAATAATTTACCATTAGACACGGAAATCGTGCTGGTAGACAGAGCACCTTTCCATAGTTTAAAAACAGAGTTTTACGCACTTGCAGCAGGGACATCAACAGATAAAGAAATTCGTGTGAATTTCCCTGAACATGAACGTTTAACAGCTGTATACGGTGAAGTTGTCGAGATTAATCGCGAAGAGAAAGTGGTTATTCTAGATGGCGGACAACGTATAGATTATGATGATTTAGTTATTGGGCTTGGTTGCGAGGATAAATACCACGGTGTGCCTGGAGCAGAGGAACACTCGTATAGTATTCAGACAATCGCTAAGTCACGTCAGACATTTAATGCACTTTGTGGGCTGCCATCGGGTTCTACTGTCGGTATTGTCGGTGCTGGGTTAAGTGGCATTGAGCTTGCTAGTGAACTTCGCGAAAGCCGTGCAGACTTAAATATAAAATTATTTGATCGTGGTCAACGTATTTTAAAAGACTTCCCTGAGAAGCTTAGTAAATATGTGAAAGAATGGTTTATCAAACATAATGTTGATGTTATCGCAGAATCTAATATTACAAAAGTTGAACCAGGTAAAATTTTTAATCATGAAGATGAAATACCATTGGATGCTGTCGTTTGGACAGCTGGTGTACAACCTGTAAAAATCGTTCGTGATTTAGAGGTGGAAAAAGATCGTCAAGGTCGCCCAGTTGTAACACAATACTTTAACGTTTTAGATGATGAGCATGTATATGTTGTTGGAGACTGTGCTTCTTCTACATTTGCACCAAGTGCTCAACTTGCAGAAGAACAAGCAGAACATATCGTTAAAGTACTACGTATGCGTTGGAAAGGTGAGCATCTACCAGAGAAAATGCCAGACATTAAATTAAAAGGCTTCATGGGCTCACTTGGTAAAAAACAAGGATTTGCATATTTAGCAGATACAACAGTAACGGGACGAATTGCACGTCTGATGAAATCTGGTTTACTGTGGATGTATAAATATCAAAACGATTAATAAATAGTTGTGTTAAAGCACACTCGTATCCTTCACAGGGAATTATTGCGAAAAATGTCGTATTATCGTACCGGATGAGTTTAGGTGCAATATAAAGCTTCAAATAGCTATCAGATAACAAGAAAGGGAGACTGCTATCAGTCTCCCTTTCCTGTTATCTATTACTAAACCGTTTCATCAGGTGTGAAGCCTAAATTTTCAAGAGCGGTAAAAACAGGTTTCAATTGCACGTAGCCTTCTCCGACTACTTCATTATTAATAAGTACGAGAGGGTAGAAAAATTCGTCATCTTGAATGCGTGCAGCATAGTCTGCGTCGCGTTCATTCTCAATTGGACCTTCGATATCGACATAACGAATATCGTACGCTTGATTAGGATATTTGCGATCAATGGCAGCTTGTAGCCATTCATATGTATCTTTAGAAGATGGTGCATTAACACAGCTGGCGCAAATAATTGCTGTCCCGTAAATTTCAATGGATGGTTTAATGTATTCCATGGTATTTCCGCTCCTTGTGATTCTATATTGGATTTTTTCTGTTGCTAACATTATAATCATTATAAGGAAAGGAGTCGAGATAAAATGGCTGAAGCAACAATTAACGACCAAGTTCAAGAAGTTTTAGATAAATTACGCCCATTCTTACTACGCGATGGTGGGGATTGCGAATTAGTAGATGTAGAAGACGGTATTGTAAAATTACGTTTATTAGGTGCATGTGGTAGCTGCCCAAGTTCTACAATTACTTTAAAAGCAGGTATTGAACGTGCTTTATTAGAAGAAGTACCAGGCATTATTGAAGTAGAGCAAGTATTCTAATTGCACTTATAAATAAAAGTTCTAGCTCATTCAGGGCTAGAACTTTTTTTGAGGTTATATTTGGCTTGCTTTCTCTTTTCGAATGATTGCCCATTGTTCCTTAGCCATCTCAATAATCTTCGCTTCGCCACCAGTGTTTTGTTTTTCTATCACTTTTGAGAAGAAGCGTGTCGCATTTTCCATATCGCTAATACGTCGTGAAAGTTCAGCAATCATATACATAATGCGGACATCCGACATTTGGGTAGAGCTGTAATCCTCGTTTGAATAAGAATCCATATAATGATCACGGGAAATTTTTAAGAAACGCTGTTCTTGACCTTCATTTTTTAAGGAGCGGTAAAGCCATGCTAAACGAAGCGCAAGGCCTGCTGAAGCAACAAATTTTTCTTTTTTTATGGTGCCACAAATAAACGCTAACTTATAAGCTTGGATTGCTTGAAAAACAGTACGTTCACCCTTAAAATCATGGTGCACCCATTTTTCAGTAATTTGCGTACGGATTTCATCTTGTACACCCGGAGCAAAATATTTTGAGAAATCTTCGGTAAAAGAGAAGCCGCAATGTTCACAGACGAATACATTGTAGTACAGTGCGTTGACATCATCGACGTAAATTGGCTGGAAATCACTTTCAGTATGTTCGACTTTGATGAATTTAGAGCGTACTTTTAATGTTGGAAATTCTTTTTTACAATTAATGCATTGAACATTTTTTTCATAATAAGGTGAAATCTCCATATATAATACCTCTTTCATTGACTTTGATATAACTATTATACCAACTATAGTTTGAGAAACATGAATAGAAATGACTAATTGTTGGGAAGTTAAATGGAGAATCGCTACAAGAATAGATGACAAGCCGAATAATTGCCATTCAATAGACAAAATTGATATGATATTAATAAGAAAGAAGGTGATTGGGTTGACAAGTTTACAAAAAGTAGTAGAAGTAACAGAGGCAGCCGTCTTTCATATTCATGAAATGATGGAGCACAATGAAGAACAAGGTTCCTTTTTACGCGTTGTTGTTAAAGGCGGGGGATGTAGCGGCCTTTCTTATGGCATGCATTTTGATAAAGAAAAAATGGATGACGACTTAGAAGATGTGCAACATGGTTTGACTGTTCTTGTTACCCGTGAAGATGCGCCTATTTTAACGGGAACTAAAATCGACTACAAACAATCGCTAATGGGCGGAGGCTTCACCATTGATAATCCTAATGCCATTGCTTCATGTGGCTGTGGCTCAAGCTTTAAAGCTGCAAAACGTGAAGGTACGCCAGAAGTTTGCGACTAATTGAATATTTTGGAAATGTTGAACTAGGGTTGTAAATAACAGTAGAAATTGATGTGTACACAATCCTGAAAATGTGTAAACACAACCCTAAAACGGTGTATTTAGGATTGTAGATACCAAGCCTTTTTGATTTGTATGTTGCGAAAACATAACAAATTGAGGAGGCTTTTTTGTATGGTTTTAAAAAAGAGGAAAAGAACAGCAATTGGTAAGTTGGCAATGGAGAAGGAATACCCAAAGATTAATTTTGAGCAAGCGATTGACTTTGTAGTGTCTGCTAAAAGTGCGGAGGGAGTTCGACCACGAACATTAAAGGATTATCAAAAAGATTGGGGTTACTTTGTAAAGTGGCTAGAGCAGAACTATGAGATTGAAACTGTTGATGAACAAACACCACAAATTTTTCGTGATTATATCAACTACTTAAAGTATGACGCTGTTCGTTATGAGGGGCATATATACATCAAAAAAGTGGGTGGTGTGGGATTAGCAGATACAACAATTAACATTCGTTTACGAGTATACAAAGCAATGTTCAACCATTTAGAGCGTGAGGGGGTGATAGCGTTTAATCCAATGGATTCAGTGAGATTGTTGAAACAAGATTTAGACCTCACAAACTATTTTACTGATGAGGAAGTCAAGGAGCTGTTTTGCTGACGGTTGAGAAGAAAGTCGTTTTTTGTTGTTCACGTTTCAGCGCTTCATCAAGCTGAGCAGCTTTGTGTTGTCGCCTTTGAAGTAGTATTGTGGAAAGAAAAGGCAAATAGGTACTAAGCACATCACAATTAAGTTGGTGTGCTTTTTCAGATTGTTCTATCCTAATCACCAACCCAAAGAACGCTCAAAGGTAGTGGGTAGAACAGAGGTGCTAGATAGAGTAGGGGGCTTGTAATACTACCTAACACTGAGCTTGCTACAACTAAACAAGTGTAGGCTTATATAAGGTTGGTGTAAAAGTTATCAATAAAACTATTCAGCGCTAAAATCATAGCAACCACTTAGGAGGGTTTAACGAGCATGTGAGTGTTGGTGTTGAAGAAAACATTCACACAGGCATCTAATCATTGCTATAGAGCTGTCATTGAGGGTACAGGAGCAAGTATGGGGGGCATAACAAAAGGACTTGCAGTAGTGTTACGCACAAGTCCATAAGATTTAAGCGTGGTGGCTATTGGTTTGATTGTTAAAAGGAGATTATAGTCCTTGTTAACGTTTTAATTTTTCATTGATTTCTTCCAATAATAAAGATTGCCTTTTTAATTGCTTAGTTGTACTGATAGCAAACCAAAGGAAAAAAATAAATGGAATAAGAGAAAATAATAACCCGAAAATCGAGAAAGCACTAAATAAAATATCTCCTGAATTAAAACTGTTCATATCTTCTGTATAATAACTATTCAAAACTCAAATCCTCCTACTTTTTTCACTAACTGAAAATTTTTTCTATATCGAAATTGTAACATAGCAGAGTTTGGGTTGGTAGAGGAATGGGAATTAGCAACAAGTGAGATTGACAGCTACAAGAACTGAGTAACAAGCACCTAAGTAGAGTTGAACGAGCCTTTAACGAACCTGTGAGTGTGGTTAGTGGAGCAGAGGGAAACATTAACACAGGTTGTCTAATGGTTGTTACAAAGCCATGTGTGGAGCTACATGAGAGGTTGTGTGAAGACATAACAAAAGGACTTGTGTATAAACTTCATATGCACAAGCCCTAGAATAAACAGCTATATACTGTTCTCTTGAGTTTTGTCTTTTAAAGACATTTCCTTTAATGAATTTTGTTTTTGGATTAATAGAATTACAAGGGCTTGGACTGTCATAGCAACTACAATCAATACAAAATGGGTGTTGTGATAAAACATTTTAGAAATGAAATAAAATATCGGTGCTGATGATAAGTAAGAAATGTATTGGTTTTTAGTTATAAGGAAAATGATTGTTGAGATACATGTAGTAACTAATAAAAGCTCGAACACAATTCCAATTGAACCACTGTCTAAGTAATACTGTAATTCGTTAATATAGGACATTCAAATTTCACCTCGCATTCCTTGATTAACTCAATTTATATATTTACAAAAAATTGTAACATAACAAAATATGTTTTGGTGGATAAATGGAAAATGAAGAACAAATGAGATTGACAGTTACAAGAACTGAGCAACAGGTTCTTAGAAGCGTTTAACGAGCCTATGAGAGTCGATAGAGAGCTGAGGAATTATTGACGCAGGTTATCTAATCGTGGATGCAAAGCCAACTGTGAGGTTAAATGGGTTATTGTGAGAGCATAACAAAAGGACTTGCATTTAAGAGGAATAATCATAAACACAAGTCCTGTTCTTCAACTTAAGCCTCTTGTTAGTTGAGAATGAAAGAATAACGTGGTTTATACTAGAATTAAGTAATGAACAAACCAAATAAATTTTAAATAGAAATATTTAAAAATTGATGAAGAAACATCCGAGTGAAACAGCAATAAAAATTATGGCAAATACTAAACTATTCCACAGACCTAGCATAATAAAAGGAGAAGTACTTTTATCTCCGTCTTTCTTGAGACCTGTGAATGTTCGCCAGGTTATTATTAGCTGCCAAATACCTATTAATAAAAAAATGAATCCAAATAAATATCTCATATAATTACCTCCTTTGTATAAAAATACCACGTTTGGAAAGAGCTATCAAAAATGGAATATTCATTTTATGTTTTAATATATAATGAAAAATTCTTCTCCCGTTAAGCTAGGGCTTCGCAAAAAAACGAGACTACTATCAAAAAACTCATGAAAATCCACAAACTTTAGATAGCTATGAATAATTCAGGTAGAAATATTTTTTACGGTACTTTGTATAGTTAATACTTTATGTAACTTGTGAAGTTGAATTGAAATGTTTCAGGTTCAAATTTATTTTTTATAATAACGTCAGTTGCTATTTGATGTACTTCTTCTTTGGTTTTACTATCGAACTCATCGTGTGGTAATACTAATGTTATTACAATTTTTTTGTCAGAAGATGTTCCCTCCTGTACGGCAACATCATAGCCTTTTTCATTTAAACTTACCATAATGACACCCATTAAATCATTGTAACTAAGACTTTGTAAAGGATGATTACCTTCTTCTTGTTTACTAGTAACTTGTATATATAAAAATAAGGTTGCTACTACAAGTATTAGCGTGGCAAAGCAAGTAATACCGACTTTTACTTTTTTTTATAAT
This sequence comes from Lysinibacillus sp. NPDC096418, assembly GCF_044762775.1. Taxonomy (NCBI): domain Bacteria; kingdom Bacillati; phylum Bacillota; class Bacilli; order Caryophanales; family Bacillaceae; genus Lysinibacillus; species Lysinibacillus sp. NPDC096418. Next base: position 57,161 of record NZ_JBIWEY010000005.1, on the reverse strand, counting down.
ACCCCTCCTTTTTCTTTAGGGTATTCCTGTTGTCTTATTAAAAGAATAAAAAAATCCTTTCTTAAATTAATCTGCTGTAACAGAACAAATATCACCAACAAGAAAGATTGACTGTTACAAAACCAACGAGACGATAAGGTCTAAATGGCTTAGAAACGCATTCAACCATAATCACAGAATTTAATGGGAAAATTCCTATACAATACTCAAATTAATTAGTTATCCAAGTAGTAGCGGGACATAAGGGTAAATGTATCATCATCTAAAGAGTGTGTTGATACAGGTAAATAAGAAGGGGAAATTAAGGTCTTGAAGATAGCGAGTACAATAGCCAACCATAAGACTAGATTAAATGTATGCTTTTTAATAAAAGGATACATAGGGAATGTTGACATATAGCCATTTGTTAATTGATCACTTTTCCAATGTATGGTATTGTTTGTTTGTGGACAAAAGGATACATAAGAAAAGGGGTCGTAAGTATGGCAAACATGAACGAGAAAAAAGGCATGTTGATTGATGTACAACCGTTGAAAACGAAACAGGAGGTAAATGAGCTGATAGAAGCTCTAGGAATGACAGAGCAAGGCAAGGTAAGTGAGTATGCTAAACGCAATCAACTTTTGTTCAAGCTAGGTATCTCTACAGGTTTGCGCTGTGGTGACTTGGTGGCTCTGACACTGAAACAGGTAAAGGGGAAATCTAATTTTAAGATTCGTGAGGGCAAGACTAAAAAAGAGCGTACAGTGTATCTTAACAACTTGATGGCTGACATTGCAGACTACATTGACACATTACCAACAGGCGCAGTTTACTTATTCCCTAGTCGCAAAGGTGAAGGACACATTACTACTACACAAGCCTATCGTATTATTGCCAAAGCAGGCGATATGATAGGGAATCAGTCTATAGGTACACATACCATGCGTAAGACGTTTGGCTACACGTACTACCAAGCGACAAGAGATGTAGCTACACTAATGGAAATCTTCAATCACAGCTCGCAGAAAACGACTTTACGCTACATAGGAATTACAGAAGAATCTATTGAGAACAGCATTAAAGGTGTATCTTTCTTCTAAGCTGTTTGGGTGAATCCTTGGGTGTACCTGAACGTAACCTTTGGTATTTATCCTTTGATTTATAAGGCTCTAAATCACTTCATTATTGTTTATGTGAAGGAGATAAAATCAACCTTTTAATGAGTCAAGGTGAAGCAGTTATGAACATGTCAGATGGCTTATTTAAGGGCATAGCAGGCTCGTATCTAGCCCCTAGAGGGCGAGTTGAGTTTATTTGGTCAGTGGAGGTCAAAAGCTTGTCACAGAGCCGTTTGAAGAGTCACATGGTAAGGCACAGGTAGGGGGTGTTTTCCGATATTGAGATAGGGTATCTTCCTATTTATATGTGACCTCTGACAGCCACACGAAGTGAAGTTGCTAACGAAACGACTCACCACATTTAATAATGGTTTTTCTACGTAAGTTAGGGTACAATCGAATCAGCGCTATACATAATCATAGAGGCATGGGATACACAATCCACACTGTGATTTACAATCCATCAAAACAACGACAAACGTTGATATAACAACATTTACAAACAATCGCTAATGGGCGGAGGCTTCACCATTGATAATCCTAATGCCATTGCTTCATGTGGCTGTGGTTCAAGCTTTAAAGCTGCAAAACGTGAAGGTACGCCAGAAGTTTGCGATTAATTGAATATGAAAGAAGCCACCATTATTAGTAGAAATAATGGTGGCTTCTTTATGTACTCGCAAGGAGCAACTTAATGAATTTGTGTTAAAACGTATTCATAAATTTCTTCAGATGGTTTATCGAGTGCAATGGAGAACTCAGAAAATATCATTTCCTGCAAAGATTGAAGTGTCTTTTCTTCTTGTAGCGGGAATTTTTTTTCAATAGAGATATATTCCTGCTTTTTACGCATTAATGTATTCAAAAGACTTGCTTGTTTTTGTCTGTCTCCAGATTTAATAATTTCTACATGAAGTTTCATACGATGTGTATTTTGATCAAGCCATTCAACACCAGGAGAAGTAAAGGATTCTAAAATCTTTAATGCTTCATCTTTATCAATAATGTCTCGTAGCTGTTTTTTTGCATTGTCAGTAGGGGTGCGGATTGTTAATTTTGAATCATTTAGTGGTTGCAAAACATAATAGGTTTGCGTAATGTCACTGTAAGTTTGTTCGCAGATATCTTCAATAGAACAAAGACCATGTGCTGCATAAATGACTACGTCGCCAACATTGTACATGTAAGGTCCCTCCATCAAACAATATTGTCAACTTAGTTGACTAATTTAATTATAGAGCAAACAAGTGTATTTTGTCAACTTAGTTGACGATTTGGGTATTTTTTTGTATAGTTGTTACGAAAAAATATGGAGTGAAGGTGGACTAGTTGATGATGGAATTACAGAATCTTGATGTAATTGATTTGTTGAGTGAACGTCACGCTATACTTCATCGACTAGTTGAAGATAAGTGGAATGAACATAATGAAATTTATATTTCCAATTCGGAATGGTATATTTTAGCGAGAATTTATAAAAAGCGACCAACTATTTCAGATGTAACAAAAAGTGTTGATTTTTCTCGACAAGCAACTCATAAATTTATAAAAAGGTTGCAGGAAAAAGGATTAGTAGAGGTCACTAATGTCGAGCATAGTAAAAAGCATAAAGCGATTCGTATGACTGCGTTCGGTGAAGAGTGCTATGAAAAGAATAAGCTAATAAAAATTGAAGTCGAACAACAGCTAATCAATGTTATTGGAGAAGAGCAAGTGACGAATCTGAAGAACATTTTAAAACTAGACTGGGGTATGGAACGTTTAGAAGCGTAAAATCCCGTGTAAGTCGCCGTATATGACGGTTTCTATAAATAAATTCACTATTTAATAGTTAAGCTTTTGTGGAGAATATCCAGCTAGTGCGAAAAGTATGGGTGCATTCTTAGTATTTTAAAGAAAAAGGTGGTTAGGATGTCGATGAATAAACCGACGATTTTAGTGTTAGGCGCTGGCTACGGTGGCCTCACGACAGTAGTTAATTTACAGAAACAATTAGGTGAAAATGAAGCAGACATCGTATTAGTGAACAAAAATGATTATCATTATGAAACAACATGGTTGCATGAAGCTGCCGCTGGTACGATTGCTGCATCGAAAGCGCGCTATGATATTTCAAATGTGGTAAATCACAGTAAGGTTTCTTTTGTGAAAGCAACTGTACAGCAAATCAACGTGCAAGAGAAAAAAGTAATTACCACTGATGGGGACATGACTTACGATTATTTAGTTATTGCTCTTGGCTCTGAAGGTGAGACATTCGGCATCCCTGGTTTGGACAAGTACGCCCTGTCACTTACTAGCTTAAATGCGGCTCGTAATATTCGTGAGCATATTGAGTACCAATTCGCGAGCTGGTCGTTAGATGAAGAAAAAGATGATAGCAAGCTAACATTCGTTGTTGGTGGTGCAGGTTTTACAGGTATTGAGTTTTTAGGGGAGCTTGGAAATCGTGTTCCAACACTGTGTAAGGAATTTAATGTTTCTCAAGAAAAAGTACGTATCTTATGTGTGGAAGCAGCACCCATGGTATTACCTGGATTTGATGAAGAGCTTGTAGAATATGCTGTAGCACAGTTAAAGAAAAAAGGCATTGAGTTTTCTATAGGCACACCTGTTGTCGAAGCAACTCCAGAAGGCGTGAAGATTAAAGTTGCTGAAAATGAATTTGAATTTGTGAAGTCACGAACAGTCTTATGGGCGGCTGGCGTTAGAGGCAATCACTTAATCGAAACGTCTGGTATTGAAAATAATCGTGCGCGTGTGCGTGTAGAGCAAGATATGCGTGCGCCTAACTTCGATGATGTATTCGTAGTAGGAGATTGTGCTTTCTTATTTAATGAAGAAGCAGATCGGCCATATCCACCTACTGCCCAAATTGCGATGCAGCAGGCAGTTGTGGTTGCTATAAATATCGTACGCTTGATGAAAGGTGAAGAAACTGTAGCATTCGTTCCAGAATTAAAAGGTTCTGTTTGCTCTCTTGGTCATAATGATGCGATAGGCGATGCACTTGGACGTAAGTTTACAGGTAAATCTGCATCAGCGCTGAAAAAAGTTATTGATAACCGTGCGTTATTCTTAGTAGGAGGTCCAAGCTTAGTAGCGAAAAAAGGGAAGTTTAGATTTCTTTAACTGAATAAATGATTTCACAAATAGAGGCTGTCTCAAAAGTAAAATTTATACTTTGGGGCAGCCGTTTTTATGGGCCGTCATAAAAGAAAAATAGTTTGCTGAGAGTAGCGTTTTTGTAATACAGCTACAAATTTGCGTAGACTCTCGTGGAAAAGAAAATATTTACCATATAGAAAGCAGTTGTGTTGCTTAAAGGGCATTATAGGGTAGTCTATTCTTTTTTTACTTCATGATCTTAAAATTCTGAATTTATTCTTCTAATTATACATAGCAAAAAGTTATAATAATTAGATAGAGGTGAAGGTTGATGAGAAAAGAAAGAGGCAAGGTTTGGTTAGGCGTAGCGGGTGTAGTTGTCAATGAACTTGGGCAATGGCTCGTTGTAAAAAAAGCCTATAGTGGATTAAAGGGGCGTTGGTCTTTGCCAGCCGGTTTTGTGAATGAGGGAGAAACTGTTGATGAAGCAGTTTTACGGGAATTACAAGAGGAGACAGGTATTGATTGTTTTGTAGCTGGATTAATCGGATTCCGCTCTGGTGTGATTCGCGATGAAATCAGTGATAACATGGCTATTTTTTATTGCCGAATGAAAAATGAAGAACAGCCATTAGCTATACAAGAAGATGAATTACTCGAAGCAAGGTGGTTATTTCCACAGGAACTGGTTCAAGATGAAATGACATCTGTTATGTTAAAAGAAATGGCGTCTAACCAATTCGAAAAGCATCAGTTAGATATGATTAATGGCATTAATCCAGGGGATGTGTTTGGTTATTCCTCGTATAAATTGTTTTTTAGAAAATGATTTATTAATTATAGTGAAGCATGCTAGCTTTGTCTTTTAAGTCTGCTTTTCGCTAATTATATAAATATGGAAAACTAGTGAAATCAAGGACATGTTCATTGAAAGTGCTACTCGTATCATGTAGACTAATGAGAGGAAAACGGAGGTTATACATACATGGATGGTCCAGTAACATTAGTGCAGTTAATCATTTCAGTGGTATTATTTTTCGTCATGTTTTTCGGTATCGGGTTCTTATTGAATATGTTACTGCGAATGACATGGTTAATGGCGGTTGTGTACCCAATTGTTGTTGTCTTTATTGTCGACGATGTAAGCTTTTTAGACTATATTTTTAAACCAGGATCTGCCTTTCCAGCACTTTTAGATAAATTGCAAGCGCTACAAATTGTAGATATTGCCATTTTATCGGGAGGATTTGCGGGAGCAATTGTCGCCGGTATTGTGATGATTTTTTTAAGAAAAAATGGTTATCGCATGTTCTAATAAAAAATGTGCCTTCATTGCGAAGGCACATTTTTTTATAGTACGAATTGATAAGTGATGACGGCGATAAAAATTCCAGTTAATGCTCCGAAAAATACCTCACTGCGCTTATGACCCAGTAATGTTTTTAACTCTCCAAGCTTCTCTTCGCCACCCATCTTAGGCCAATGTTTAATGTCCTTTACAAGCGTTTGAAAATCCTTACGGAGCTGATTTAAAATCACTGCATGCTGGCCTGCTTGATAGCGTACACCGCTTGCGTCATACATCACGATAAATGAGAACATGGCCGCTACTGCAAAAATGGGAGAATCCAATCCCGTTTCGTAAGCAATAGCAGTTGTCAGTCCAGTTACTGATGCAGAGTGTGAACTAGGCATACCACCAGTTGAAGTGAACAATGCAAAATTCAATTTTCTCGTCATTAAAAAGTGGATAGGGATTTTAACGAATTGTGCGAAAATGACTGAAAAGAGGGCAACAAGTAAAGGGGTGTTTTGAAGTAAGCTTATTGTCATCACAACCTTCAAATAGGATTACATATAGTATAGCATTCGTAATTTTCTAAAAAAAGGCGGAGTTGAATTTTACGTTCATTTTCAGGGGTTTGGTATAATAAGGGATAGTGATAGGGGGAATTTTTATGCGCATTATTAAAGAGGCAAAAACATTTGAAACGATTTCTACGGAATTATTAATCGTAGGCGTGCAAAAACACCGAGAGCAAATGCACAATTGGGCAAGTTTCACTTCATTTTATGGAGAAGCGATTGAGTCTTGGATTGTTGCAGGCGATGTATCAACTGGGCTAAAGAAGCTAACAAAGTTACCTTTTATAAAAGAACATATTGCACTTAAACGCATACTCTTTGTGGGGCTTGGCGATCAAAAAACGTTAACAGAAGAAAATCTACGTGAAGTGTTTGGATTAGTAGGAAAAGAGCTGAAGGCGCTTAAAGTAAAGAACTATTCAATTTGGCTAGAATCATTTACAACGAGAGATATAAATGTAACAGAGGTAGCTAATTTAGCGGGTGAAGGAATTGGCCTGGGTTATTATTCAATTCCTCATTATAAAACAACGTTAAATGAAATCGAAACACGCATTGATGATGTGTACCTTGTGACGGAGACCGAAAATCTAGATGCAGTTGTGGCAAACTTTAAGGTTGGTGCCATTTATGCGGATGCTGTGAATGAGGCACGTAGCTTAATTAATTTACCGCCTAATCTTTTGACTGCGACAGACTTAGCAAATTATGCAGAGGCTTTGGCAAATAAATATGGGTTTGAAGTGGAAATTTTAGATAAAGCACAATTAGAAGAGCTTGGTATGGGCGGAATTTTAAGCGTCAATCAAGGCTCAACGGAAGAACCTCGCTTAATAACATTAAAGTACAAAGCGACTGAAGATTTTGTGGATCCAATTGGCTTAGTAGGAAAAGGAGTCACATATGATACAGGTGGTTATTCATTGAAACCACCTGCGTCAATGGTGGGTATGAAAGGGGATATGGGTGGCGCAGCAGCAGTACTTGGTGCCATGAAAATTATCGGTGAATTACGTCCAAAGAAAAATGTCGTAGCTGTTATCGGTTCTACAGATAATATGGTGTCTGGTATGTCGTTTAAACCAGATGATGTCATTACAACGTATAGTGGTAAAACTGTGGAAGTTTTAAATACGGATGCGGAAGGCCGTTTGGTGCTGGCAGATGCTATGACGTATGCAAAACAACAGGGTGTCACTTCTGTCATTGACATTGCCACATTAACTGGTGGTGTCATTACAGCACTAGGTATGGATAAAACCGGTGCACTTTCTAATAATGATGTGTTCTTTGCTGAATTTATGGAAGCGGCAGAGGAAACGGATGAATTCGTCTGGCGGATGCCGTTAACAGAAAGTGATAAAAAGCGTATTCGTAAATCTGATTTAGCAGATTTAAACAACTCACCAGGTCGAGATGGTCATATGATTTTCGGTGGCGGTTTTGTTGGTGAATTTGCAGGAGATACACCATGGATTCATTTAGATATTGCAGGTACATCTGATGCTACTTCTGCATATGATTTAGGACCTAAAGGTGGTACCGGAGTAATGGTACGCACATTAGCAAGCTTCATCCAACGATTAGGTGAAGAAAAATAAAGTAGGCAATGTACACGCGGTATATGTACCTCCTTTCATACGATAGAGTAAAAAGGGAGGTAACAGATACCTATGTTTGGATATCCAGGAGGCTTCTTATTACCATTTGGTGTGCCGTTTGTTGGGGGATTTTTAGGCAGTTTTCTAGGTCAACAGTTCAATCGATATCCGTACTATCAAAATTACCCGAATTATTATCATTATCCAAAACAACCACCGTATTATCGTCCAGGACCATATCGAAGGCCGTTTTAAAAAGTATTAAAGTTCTCAGGAAATTGTATGAAGAAAGGATTATCCAATCATTTGCCGATAGTGTATCGGTGACTGGTTGGATATTTTTTATTGAAATTTAGGTATTCGTGTCAGCTGCTCAGTAATCCGAAAAGAGATGGGATGATCCGAAAAGTAGAGAAATAATTCTTACATTCAATAAAATTTTTTTGTGGTAAATCGGGTGTTGACAGAATATACTAAATTGTATATTATTCTTAGTATATTACTAAGGATTCAAAATAACTCGGCTGACTAGAAAACTAGAGGCTCTTATTATTCACAGGTATTACTTTGCCTGCGTGGATAATAGGGGCCTCTTTTCGTCCTTCTAGGGAAGCCTCGCTTCAAGTAATAACATATGGGGCTAAAAGGAGTGTAGAAGTATGGGATTAGTTTATATAGTCGGTGCAGGTCCTGGAGATGTGGATCTTATAACTGTAAAGGGTTTACGTTGTATTGAGGCAGCAGATGTCATTTTGTATGACCGACTTATCAATCAAGATTTATTAGCGTATGCAAAAAAGGATGCCAAACTGATTTTTTGTGGTAAGTTACCAAATCGACATGCCATGATTCAGGAAAATATCAATCAATCACTTGTGCACTATGCACAGCAAGGGCTTGTTGTCACTAGATTAAAGGGAGGTGACCCATTTGTCTTCGGCAGAGGGGCCGAAGAAGCAGAGATACTTGCAGAGCATGGCATACCGTTTGAAATTGTACCTGGTATTACTTCTGGAATAGCAGCACCAGCTTATGCGGGAATTCCTGTAACACATCGTGACCTAAGCTCAAGCTTTGCAATTGTCACGGGGCATATGCGAGAGGGAAAAGACGATTCAATTCAGTGGGAAAGTCTAGCGAAAGGTATCGATACGATTGCGATTTATATGGGGGTTGGGAATCTTCCATATATCCGTCAACAACTACTCAAATATGGGCGTGACGAACAAACGCCAGTAGCACTTGTCCACTGGGGAACATTTGCTAAACAAAAAACGATTACTGGTACTTTAGCCAATATTGTAGATGTAGCTCAGCGTGAAAATATAAAAAACCCTAGCATGATATTGGTCGGAGAAGTTGTTGCATTACGCGAGAAGATTCAATGGTTTGAGCAAACGAATCTTCAGTCTCAGCTACAAGAAATTTCAATTTAAGGAGTGTTTTCATGCAAGCCATTTTATATATCGCACATGGAAGTCGCGTAAAGGCTGGTGTGGAGCAAGCCGTTTCTTTTCTTCAGCGTGTGCAACAGGAGGTTGACACACCCATTCAAGAAATCTGTTTTTTAGAGTTAGCACAGCCAACGATTGCACAGGGAATAGAAAGCTGTGTTCAACGAGGGGCCACAGCAATTGCGGTTGTTCCGATTTTACTCTTGGCTGCAAAGCATGCAAAAGAAGATATTCCGGAAGAGGTAGAGCAGGCAAAGACACTATTTCCAAATATACGATTTACATACGGAGAGCCGTTAGGTGTGCATGAACTATTGATTGATACACTTCAAGCCCGTATCGACGAGACACAAGTATCGAATGAAGGTGCACGCGTTTTACTCATTGGACGTGGAAGTAGTGATCCTGCGGTGAAACAAGATTTAGCAACCATTGCAGCAAGGTTGCGTGACAAATATTTCTACACATCAGTGGATACATGTTTCTTGTATGGAACAGGTCCTACTTTTGAGGAGTGGCTACAGCAAGAAAGGCATTTGCAAGCACGCGTTTTTATTGTGCCATATTTATTATTTACAGGTTTATTGCGACAAGGAATTACTAAGAGATTAGTAGGGTATGAAGAAACGAACGTTATTTTGTGTGAAAGCTTAGGTTATGACGATAATGTGAAACGAGTTTTACTGGAGCGAATACATGAGGTGTTAGCGATCTGATATTTTTAGTTCATCACCAAAAGACAGAAATGATAGTTAATGAAAGGGATTAGAGATTTTAGAAGCTTGTTGATTGAAGCTGCTCGTCGGACGCCCCTGGAAAGCGCCCAGTCGGAACGGAAATCATCCCCGCGTGGTGATGAGCCAAATTTTTAGAGTAGGTGATTAATAATGGTAGATAAAAGGCAGGAAAATATAAATCTAGCATTAAATAATGTCCGGGAAATTTTAAAGACAGTGAGCCATGGATCCATTAATTTAATTATACAGAATTCCTATGTAGTGCAAATCGAGAAGAAAGAAAAAATTCGTCTAAGATAATTTTAGACAGAACATTTGTGAGGTGGCAAAGTTTGAAACTGCAAGTAATTAATAGTCCATTTAGTGAGGAGCAGGTGAAGCTTTTAAATGAGCTTCTTCCTAAATTAACGGTAGAACAAAAATATTGGTTGAATGGTTATTTAAGTGCACCGCAAGCGACGATTGACAGAATTGTGGAGGAAGGACCACCAACTGTTGCACCGGTTACTAAAACGGTAACGATTTTATATGGCTCGCAAACAGGCAATAGTCAGGGGCTAGCTGAAAAATATGCAGCTGCATTAAAGCAAAATGATGTGGAGGTAACAATCGCTTCTTTAGCAAAATTCAAGCCGAATAATCTAAAGAAAACGACGAACTTATTACTTGTAGTTAGTACGCATGGTGAGGGTGAGCCGCCAGATCAAGCTATTCAGTTTTACGAATTCCTACACAGTAAGCGTGCACCAAAATTAGATCATCTTCATTATTCGGTGTTGGCGCTAGGAGATAGCTCGTATGAATTTTTCTGTAAAACAGGGCGGGACTTTGATGAACAGTTCGCAAAGTTAGGTGCAACTCCTATCACCCCACGTGTAGATTGTGATTTAGAATATGACGAGCCCTCAGCGCAGTGGTTCGCATCTGTACAGCAAGAACTACTACAGAATACAAATACCGAGACAGTATCTGAGCAAACTGCGGGGGTACAAGGAGAATCTAAGTACTCTCGAAAAAATCCATTCTATGCCGAAGTACTGGAAAATATCAATTTAAATGGTCGTGGTTCAAACAAGGAAACATATCACGTGGAGCTAGGGATTGAAGGCGCTAACTTCACTTTTGAACCTGGTGATAGTATCGGCATTCAGCCAGAAAATGAAGAATCTTTAGTAGATGCACTAGTAACTGCATTGCAATTCGATGGTCAAGAGCAGGTAACGGTATTTGAAGAGACATACTCGTTAAAAGAAGCATTACAGAAAAAACTAGAAATCACCGTTTTATCGAAGCCATTACTGCAAAAAATTAGTGCGTATACAGTGCATAAAGAATTTTCTAAACTACTGGAAGACGACGATGTTCGGAAAGCGTATGTGTATGGTCGTGATTTACTTGATGTTGTGAAGGACTTCGCACCGTTTACATGGGATGCACAGCAATTTCTAGCGTTATTACGTAAAATTCCAGCACGTCTCTATTCAATTGCAAGCAGTCAAAAAGCCAATAGTGAAGAAGTGCATTTAACAATCGGTAAAGTAAGTTATGAAACAAATGGTCGAGTACGCCAAGGTGTATGTTCTGGTAGCATTGCAGAACGTATTCAAGTAGGTGACACATTACCAATTTACGTACATCGAAATCCAAATTTTAGACTTCCAGAACAAGAGAATACACCGATTATTATGATTGGTGCAGGTACAGGGATTGCACCATTCCGAGCATTTTTAGAGGAGCGCGAGGAAATTGGTGTTGGCGGAAAGTCGTGGTTATTCTTCGGCGACCAGCATTTTGTAACAGACTTCTTGTATCAAACAGACTGGCAACGCTGGCTAGCCTCTGAGACATTAACACACATGGATGTAGCCTTTTCTCGCGATACAGATAAAAAAGTGTATGTTCAACATAAAATCGCAGAACAAGCCGCAGCTATCTATGAATGGCTTGAACAGGGTGCCGTAATTTACGTATGTGGTGATGAAAAAACGATGGCAGCTGATGTCGATAAAACATTACATCGCATTATTGAACAACAAGGCAAAAAAACTGCTGAAGAGGCAAAGGCTTTTGTGAATGAGTTAAAACAACAAAAACGCTACCAACGTGACGTTTATTAAATGAAGGAGCGAGAACAATGACTGAAAAAATTATTTTACCCCCACAAGAGGGTAAACCAAGCGATGTAGAACGGATAAAAACTGAAAGTAATTACCTACGAGGTACACTTGAACGCACAATGAATGATCCATTAAGTTCAGGAATTCCAGAAGATGATAACCGTCTAATGAAGTTCCACGGCAGTTACTTACAGGATGATCGTGATCTTCGTAATGAACGCCAGCGCCAAAAGCTCGAACCTGCTTATCAATTCATGGTGCGTGTGCGTACACCTGGTGGGGCTGCAACTGCTGCACAATGGCTAGTGATGGATGAAATGGCTACAAAGTATGGTAACGGTTCATTAAAATTAACGACACGCCAAGCCTTCCAAGTGCACGGTATTCTAAAATGGAACGTCAAAAAATACATGCAGGAAATTAATGAGATACTTCTGGACTCTCTTGCGGCATGTGGAGACGTGAATCGAAATGTAATGTGTAACGTAAATCCAAACCAATCGGCTCTGCATGAGGAAATTTACAATTGGTCTGCAAAGTTGAGTGAGCATTTATTGCCAAGAACACGTGCGTACCATGAGCTATGGTTAGATGGAGAAAAAATCGTTGATAGCCAAGATGAAGAAATCGAACCGATTTACGGTGCGCAATATCTACCACGTAAATTTAAAATTGGTATTGCCATTCCACCAAGTAATGATGTCGATGTGTATTCACAGGATATTGGTCTGATTGCGATTGTTGAAGAAGGTAAACTAGTTGGCTTTAATGTAGCAGTTGGTGGGGGTATGGGTATGTCGCATGGCGATAGTGAAACGTATCCACAATTGGCACGCGTTATTGGTTTTATCACACCAGATAAGTTACTTGAAACAGCGGAGAAAATTATTACGATTCAACGTGATTACGGTAATCGCTCGGTACGTAAAAATGCGCGCTTTAAATATACAATTGATGCCCGTGGTCTTGAGTGGTTCAATACAGAATTGCACCGTCGACTTGGCTGGGAAATTCAGCCGGCACGCCAGTTTACTTTTGAACGAACTGGTGATGAATTTGGCTGGATCAAAGGTGCAGACGGTAAATGGCATTACACATTATTCATCCAAAATGGTCGAATTAAGGACTTTGAAGATTACAAGCTCTTAACTGGTCTACGAGAAGTTGCAAAAGTACATACAGGTGACTTCCGTTTAACACCAAACCAAAATTTAATGATTAGTAATGTATCATCACAGAAGAAGCGCGCAATCTCTGCCATTATTGAACAATATAAGTTAACAGATGGTGCGCACTATTCAGCACTTCGTCGGAATGCGATTGCTTGCGTATCTTTACCAACATGTGGATTAGCAATGGCTGAAGCGGAGCGTTACCTGCCATCGCTCATCACAAAAATTGATGCAATTATTGATGAAGCAGGTCTTCGTGACACTGAAATCGTCATTCGTATGTCAGGTTGTCCAAATGGTTGCTCACGTGCAGCAATGGGGGAAATTGGCTTTATCGGTAAAGGACCAGGGAAGTATAACATGTATCTTGGTGCTAGTTTTACTGGAAATCGCTTAAATAAAATTTACCGTGAAAATATCGGTGAAGAGGAAATTTTAGCGGAGCTTCGCCCAATTCTCTTACACTATGCAAAAGAGCGTTTAGAAGGCGAATATTTCGGTGATTTTGTCATCCGTTTAGGTTATGTTGAAGCGGTGTATGATGGACGGGAATTCCATATTAAATAATAGGTAAGCCTATGGCAGATTAGGTATGATTACTCTTAGAGGAACAGGCTGATATAGCAATTATCAGCCTGTTTTTGCATGGGGAAATTCTTAAGAATTTACTTGATGGGCCTATTATCTGGCATCAGCGAGATTTTCAAAATGAAGCTGTTTTTATTATGAATACAACAGCAACAAATGACTCAGCCATTAATACAGCAGAGTGCTAACCTTACTCGTTACTTATACTGGTAAGAAACACAAGATGAAATTAGATGCCATGTAGCTGGGAATGCTACATGGCATTATTAAATGGAGAAATCCTCAGGGATGAATACTTTTAATTGCTTCGGCTTTACAAATACATGATCTCCTACTTTCAGCTGGAGGGTATGGAATTGTTCTTTTGACAGTTCGGCTTCCAAATATTCATCGATTTCTTCTCGACGTAATTCAACTTGCACGATTGGACCAAGTAAATGAATATGGCTAACTTTCACAGGTACAGTACCTGTTACAGCTGTTTTTTTAATTTGAATATCGTGTGGACGAACATAGCCGACTGCATATTCCTGCGTATGGGCATGTGCGTCAGGTACATCAATGGCGAACTCACCATGTGTTAGTTTGCCATTATGTAAGCGCCCTTTAAAAAGGTTGACATTGCCTAAAAAGTCATACACGAACGGACTATTTGGATGTGTGTATACTTCATCTGGACTTCCAATTTGCTCGATTTTGCCGTTGTTCATCACGACGATGCGATCTGCTACATCCAGCGCTTCTTCTTGGTCGTGTGTCACGAAAATACTCGTAATGTGGAAGTCATCATGAAGTTTTCGGAGCCAACGCCGCAATTCCTTACGTACTTTGGCATCGAGTGCGCCAAATGGTTCGTCTAGCAGTAACACCTTAGGCTCGACAGCTAACGCTCTTGCAAGTGCAACACGCTGGCGCTGACCACCAGAAAGTTGTGTCGGGTAACGGTCTGCAAAGTTTTCTAGTTTGACCAGTTGTAATAGTTCCATCACTTTCGCTTCGATTTCAGCCTTAGAGGGTCTGGTTTTACGTGGTCGTACCTTTAAACCATATGCCACATTATCAAATACTGTCATATGGCGAAATAATGCATAATGCTGGAAGACAAACCCGACATTACGTTCCTTAGGATGGTGATTTGTAATCGACTGTCCATCAAAGAGAATTTCTCCAACATCGGATGTTTCGAGTCCTGCAATAACACGCAGTAATGAAGTCTTGCCAGAACCAGATGGACCAAGTAGAGCAATGAGTTCTCCGGATTGAATGTCTATAGAAATATCTTGTAAAGCTTGAAATGTACCGAAGCGTTTTGATACGTTTTGAATTTGAATGCTCAAGGGGTAGTTCCTCCTACTTAAACTGATTTTGATTTCCAATCCACAATGTCTTTAATCACGAGCGTTATGATAGCCAATACACTCATCAGTGAAGCAACGGCAAATGCAGCAGCAAATTGGTATTCGTTGTATAAAATTTCGATATGGAGAGGCATTGTATTTGTCATACCACGGATATGGCCGGAGACAACAGAAACTGCACCAAATTCACCAATAGCACGTGCGTTACATAAAATCAGACCATAGAATAGTCCCCATTTAATATTGGGCAAAGTTACATGCCAAAATGTTTTAAAGCCACTTGCCCCTAGTGAGATAGAAGCCTCCTCTTCTGTTGTACCTTGTGCTTGCATAAGTGGGATGAGTTCACGAGCTACAAAGGGTAATGTCACGAAAATCGTAGCCAGTACGATACCTGGTAGGGCAAAGATAATTTTAATATCATTGGCAAATAGCCATTCTCCGAACAACCCTTGTGCACCAAATAAGAGTACAAAGACAAGTCCTGCAATAACAGGGGACACTGCAAAAGGCAAGTCAACAATTGTTAGTAATAGATTCTTTCCTCTGAAATTGAACTTTGTAAGAGCCCATGCGGCCATAATACCGAAAATGGCGTTTAATGGAACCGCAATCGCAACGACGGTTAGGGTTAATGTAATAGCGGATAGTGCATCAGGATGGGTAATTGCATCGAAATAGACCTGTGCCCCCTTTTGAAATGCTGTGATAAAAATAGAAACAAGTGGTAGCACGATAAAGAACGATAAAAATGCTAATGCAATAAAGGTTAATGTATACCGTACAAATCTTGGTTCCTGTAAGGCTCCTTTGTTAGGCACCGTTTGTTTGATGGAAGTAGAATGTTCCATAAAAGCCTCCTAATGCACAAAGCGACGATTCGCCAGCCATTGCATAATATTAATTGTCAGCAGTAAGACAAAGGACGTGATGAGCATGACCGTTGCAATAGCAGTGGCGCCAGCATAATCATACTGTTCAAGCTTTGTCATAATAATTAGTGGTGTAATTTCCGTTTTCATCGGCATATTTCCGGCAATAAATACGACCGAACCATATTCACCGAGCGCACGCGCAAATGCTAACGAAAAGCCTGTTAAAATAGCAGGCGCCAGTTCGGGGAAAATTACTTTGCTAACTGTCTGAAAACGTGTTGCGCCGAGACTAGCAGAAGCTTCCTCAACTTCGGCGCTTATATTTTGTAATACGGGTTGAACTGTACGGACAACAAAGGGAAGGCCGATAAATGTCAGTGCGATAATAATGCCTAAGGGGGTAAAGGCGATTTTAAAATCGAAAAATTGACCAATCCACCCATTTGGTGCATACAAAGATGTTAAAGCAATCCCAGCCACAGCTGTTGGTAAGGCAAATGGTAAATCAACAAGCCCATCGATGATTCGTTTAAATGGAAAGTGGTATCGCACCAACACCCAAGCGATAATGGTGCCAAATATTACATTGAGTAAACCCGCTGCCAAGGCAGTACCAAAGCTTAGCTTATAGGAAGCTACTGCACGTGGATCACTCACAATGTCGATAAACTCTGCCCAACTTAAGGACATTGTATTAATAAATATCATCGATAGTGGCAGTAATACGAGTAAGCTAACATAGAGCATCGTATAGCCAAGAGAAAGGTGGAAGCCAGGAATAATGCGGGCTGGCTTCTTTTTTAATGTCAAACTACTCATGAAAAGCCTCCTTATGATTGCGGTACATAAATTTCATCGAATGTGCCGCCATCTTTAAAGTGCGTTGCTTGAGCTTCTTTCCAACCGCCAAAGTCAGCAATAGAAATTAACTCAAGCTCGGGGAATTGATCTTTGTATTTTGCTAGTACTTCTGTATTTCGTGGACGATAGTAGTTAGCTGCAGCGATTTCTTGACCAGCATCACTATACAAATGCTCTAAGTAAGCTTCAGCCACTTCGCGTGTACCTTTTTTGTCGACAATCTTATCGACAATCGCAACAGGTGGTTCCGCTAGAATACTTAATGAAGGTGTCACGATTTCAAACTCATCTTTCCCTAACTCATTTAGCGATAGGTACGCCTCGTTTTCCCAAGCTATTAGTACATCGCCAATTTCACGTTCAACAAATGTTGTCGTTGAGCCACGTGCACCAGAATCTAATACTTCTACATTGCTATAGAGAGCAGTCATAAATTCTTTCACTTTGGCTTCATCATTTGTATAGAGTTTTTTTGCATAGCCCCAAGCAGCTAAATAATTCCAACGGGCTCCACCAGATGTTTTTGGATTCGGTGTGATGACAGACACATCTTTTTTCGTTAAGTCATTCCAATCCTTTATACCTTTTGGATTGCCTTTCCGTACTAAAAATACAATTGTAGATGTGTAAGGTGTAGAATTGTCGTCAAATTCTGTTTGCCAGTCTTCGTTTAATAGTGCACGTGTTTGTGAAATTTCATCGATATCATAGGCAAGAGCAAGTGTTACAACATCTGCTTCTAGTCCGTCGATCACAGCACGCCCTTGCTTACCAGAGCCTCCGTGCGACTGTTTGATGGTAACATCTTGCCCTTGTTCTTCTTTCCATTTGGCGATAAAGTCTTTGTTAAATTCTTCGTATAGCTCGCGCGTTGGGTCATAGGATACATTTAATAGTTCTACAGATTCCTTTTTTCCCTCAGCACTATTATCTTTTTCAGAAGAACTGGTAACACCGCAGCCTGTTAAAGTCAGCGCTAGTGCTGATAATAAAGCTATCGTTTGCAAAATAGGTTTTCTTTTTGTCATGAAAAATCTCTCCTTTTTTGTCATGGAAACACAAAAGGCCATCTCATAATCTGCGTTGTAGCAGTTTAAAGAGATGGCCTTCAGGTAGCCTGATCAGCGTTATGATGGATTTTCACTTCTGTGCACGTAAAAGCTTATTTCCACATTAAACCTACATTTCCGATTAGTCAACAGGGAATAAAATTTTTTTTGATTAGATAATTTATTTTATTTGGGATCATACATGTAACGGAAACCGTCCATCTGTAGTGAAATGTACCGCAAAGTGCAGATTTAGGCATTGAGCCTTCATTTGAATTATTTTTATTTACTTTACAAAACCTAGTTGACTACTTGGTGTAATGTGGTATATATTAGTAATAAGAAATGTGGTTGTGGAATGAGGTAAACGATTACCAGTGCACAATCGTCTGTAAGGAAAGCGATTTTTTAGTAAATAGCAACAAAATGCTAGCTAGTCAACTAGAGGCGTTTTAACAAGGGTATGTATGATTACAGCCTTTTGTTAAAACGCCTTTTATCTTTATTCAGTAGAAAACTCCCAACTCTATTTGTGGTGAGCTGAATGAAGATTCAACCTTTTTTTAGTAGGTGTTCAAATACCAACTGAATAAAGATAAAGCCTCCGGCGGATGTCACAGATTTTGAAGGGAGTTAATTGTGCATGCACAATTCAAAATCTCGACGCAATTACGCCGAGGCGTAATTGATTTGTTACGGGGGGAATAACATGTTAACGTATGCGACTTGGCAAGAGCCAACAATTGTTTTTGAACAAGACGAAACTTATAAGGCTGCGCTAGAAGTTTTACGATGGAGCTATGCGCAATATGGGGAAGAGATTGTCTACGCTTGTAGCTTCGGCATTGAAGGCATTGTCTTAATTGATTTGATTTCAATGGTAAAACCAGATGCAACGATTGTCTTCTTGGACACAGATGTCCACTTCAAAGAAACGTATGAAACAATCGATCGCGTAAAAGAGAAATACCCTGATTTGAATATTATTTTAAAGAAGCCTGCATTGACACTTGCTGAACAAGCTGCGCAGCACGGGGATGAACTTTGGAAATCTAACCCGAATAAGTGCTGTGAAATTCGTAAATTAGCACCACTTAATGAAGCATTAGCAGGTGCGAAAGCTTGGATCTCAGGATTACGCCGTGAGCAATCGCCTACGCGTGCAGCTACAAATTTCATCAATCGTGATGATAAATTTAAATCGATTAAAATTTGCCCACTTATTCACTGGACATGGAAGGATGTATGGCGTTACGTTTCCAAGCATAATTTGCCGTACAATCCTCTACATGATACAGGATACCCAAGTATTGGCTGTGAACATTGCACACAACCAGCTTTTAATGTTGATGATTTGCGTGCAGGTAGATGGCAAGGGTCTGGAAAAACTGAGTGTGGGTTACACGAATAAGGGAGTGTCGCCATGCTTGAATATATTGCCATAGCTATTAGTTTGTTTTTTGCTATGAATATTGGGGCGAGCGGTGCTGCCGCCTCGATGGGTGTTGCTTACGGAGCGGGGGCTATAAAAAAGGCTCGGCATGCGTTGTTGATTTGCGCAGTTGGTGTTTTTGCTGGAGCTGTACTCGGTGGTGGAGAGGTTGTAAAGACCATTAGCTCCGGTATTATGCCACAAGAGTATATTACAGTAAAAGTTGTGGTCATTATTTTAATTTCTGCGACTAGCTCGTTATTTCTGGCCAATATTCTAGGGATTCCATTATCGACAAGTGAAGTAACAGTAGGAGCAGTTGTTGGAGTAGGGATTGCTTATCAAGTGCTCTATGTGAAATCGCTACTTGTCATCATGTCATTTTGGGTCATTGTCCCTGTTGTTGCATTTATCAGCGCACTCCTATTTGGTAAATTATTATACAAATTACAAAGTAAAGGACGCTTAAAAGATCGCCCAATATTAACGGTATTATTAGTACTTGCTGGATTTTTAGAAGCCTTTTCAGCAGGGATGAATAATGTCGCAAATGCGGTAGGCCCATTAGTAGGCGCTGGCATAATGAGCGTTTCAAATGGAATATGGCTTGGCGGTGCTTTTGTTGCACTTGGTGCAGTGTTACTCGGTAAACGCGTGCTTGAAACAAACGGCAAGAAAATAATCCGCTTTGAAAAAACAGAAGGGATTTTGATTTCGAGTACAGGAGCCGTACTTGTCGGCATCAGTTCAGTATTTGGACTTCCAGTGCCTCTAACGCAAGTGACTTCCTCCGCGATTATCGGGATGGGGGTAGCGAAAAATGGGACACAAGTTTTTCATAAGCACATTGTGAAGAAGATTATTCGTATTTGGGTTGTATCACCTATTTTTTCATTAGCAATTTCTTATTTTCTTGTACAGTTATTTTTGGAGAAAGATTTATATGCCATTGTCTTAATTGGAAGTGTCATTATCGGAACGCTTGGCGCAATTAGTTTAATGCGAACAATGCGTGAAGAAGAACAATCCATCTATGACGCAGGGGAAGGCATTTAAATATAAAACATAGTATTAAAATAAAATTAGGAGGATATTAAAATGAGTTTACAACCACATGGTGGAGTGTTAGTGCAAGCTTACAATCCAGAAAAAGTGATTACACATATTACGAAGGAGATCGAGATTGACGCAATGGCTTTGAGTGATTTAGAGCTAATTGGCATTGGTGGCTATAGCCCGATTGATGGCTTTTTAACAAAGGAAGATTACGAATCTGTCGTTACTCGAACACGCTTAGCATCAGATGTTGTGTGGAGTATTCCGATTACATTACCTGTGACAAGGGAAGTAGCCGCATCGATACAACTTCGTGATGAAGTGAAGCTATTACATAGCGGTGAGGTTTATGGCGTAATCGAAGTAGCGGATATTTATGAGCCAGATAAGGAAAAAGAGGCACTATTAGTTTACGGTACGAAGGATTTAGAGCATCCTGGCGTGAAAAAACTATATGATCGCCCAAGCATTTATGTTGGCGGGAAAATTACGTTATTAAAGCGTTTAGAGAAAAAATTTGAAACGTATACATTTGATCCTGCTGAAACACGCCAATTATTTAAAGACAAGGGCTGGAAAACAATTGTAGGTTTCCAAACACGTAATCCAGTTCATCGTGCACATGAATACATTCAAAAGGCAGCATTGGAAACAATCGATGGTCTATTTTTAAACCCATTAGTAGGAGAAACAAAGTCTGATGATGTGTCTGCTGCAATCCGTATGGAAAGCTACGAAGTATTGTTGGAAAATTACTACCCGCAAAATCGTGTGCAATTAGGGGTATTTCCAGCAGCAATGCGTTATGCAGGGCCAAAAGAAGCAATCTTCCATGCATTAGTGCGTAAAAACTACGGTTGCACGCATTTTATTGTCGGACGCGATCATGCAGGTGTTGGTGATTATTACGGCACATATGATGCGCAAAAAATCTTCGAGCAATTTACAGAGGATGAGCTAGGCATCGTGCCACTAAAGTTTGAACATAGCTTCTACTGCAGTAAATGTGAGGGCATGGCAACGACGAAAACTTGCCCACATGACAGTGCTTCACATGTTATTTTATCGGGAACAAAAGTACGCGAGATGCTACGCAATGGTGAAGTACCACCAAGTACATTTAGTCGTAAAGAAGTAGTAGAAGTGCTTATTAACGGAATGCGAAAGGAGGTACTAAGTTGAATACAAATATCGTATGGCATGAAGCATCGATTGCAAAAGAAGAGCGTTGTGCACAAAACAAGCATCAAAGCTTTATTTTATGGTTTACAGGCTTATCGGCTTCAGGGAAATCTTCTGTTGCCAATGCCTTTGCTCGCACATTGTTTGAACGAGGCAATCAAGCTTTCGTATTAGATGGCGATAATGTGCGTCACGGATTAAACAATGACTTAGGGTTTGGCGAGGATGATCGTAAGGAGAATATTCGTCGTATAGGAGAAGTATCAAAATTGTTTGTGGAGAGCGGTCAAATTGTGTTGACGGCATTTATTTCACCGTACCGAGCAGATCGCCAGGTTGTGCGTGAGCTTGTGGAGGACGGAGAATTTATAGAAGTGTATGTGAAGTGTTCTGTGGAAGCTTGCGAAAAAAGAGATCCAAAAGGGCTGTATAAAAAAGCACGCAATGCAGAAATTCCAAACTTTACAGGTATTAGTGCACCATATGAAGAACCAGAAAATCCAGAAATTACTTTAGATACGGAGCATTATTCAATTGAAGAATGTGCACAGCAGCTGACAGATATTTTAACAGCAAAAGGGCTAATTTAGGGTAAATAGAAAACGACAATACACTACAATGGGTAGCGTATTGTCGTTTTTCATTTTACTTAATTAAAGTCGCTCAACATTGATGTCGGTTCGCTCAAGTTTGCCTCGAGGTCGCTCAACATCGGTGTGGGGTCGCTCAAGTTTAACCTGAAGTCGCTCAACATTGATGTCGGTTCGCTCAAGTTTTACCCGAAGCCGTTCAACCCCGACACCAAAGTCGCTTAAGCCCACACTACAAGGTACTTTTCAGCAATATCATTTAATACCTTGTTCTTTTTTCATTCGTTCAATTTCTGGAGCTAAGTCGTCACGGACAGTACCTTTCCATGGCTTGACGCCAGCAATGTACGAAGAACGAGTCATAATATGTCCACCGACAGGCCCTGTAATGAATAAGAATAAAATCCCTAGTAAAATACGAGGATTAAAGTGATCTTCGATGAGCCAGAAGTGGAAGAACACGCCAATTAGCACACACATAACACCCAGTGTTGCGCTTTTAGAAGCTGCATGAGCTCGTGTATAAAGGTCTGGCAGACGCATTAAACCAATGGCTGTCACAACAATGAATAACACACCTACAGAGATGAAAAAGAGTACTAAACTATTAGCGAGAATTGTCACGTTTAATGATATCTCCCTTCTCTATAAATTTAGAGAAAGCCACAGTACCGATGAACGATAAAATCGCTAACAATAGGATAATCTCAAGGAAGAAGGTTGTTTCCACTAAAATTGAGAACAGCCCGATTAAAGAAATCAGTGATACACCAATTGAATCCAGCGCTACTACTCGGTCAGATGTAGCTGGTCCTTTGACCATACGATAAATAACCGGAATCATCGATAAGCAAATCACTACAATAGCTCCAATCATAAACGTTGTCATGATTTACTCACCTCCAAAATCGCTTTTTCAAATGAATTTTTAATGGATGCAACTGCTTCGTCCACATCATCGATATCGATGGCGTGTATATAAAGTGTTTTGGCATCGTCAGATACATGTACTACGACAGTACCAGGCGTTAGTGTAATGAGGCTGGATAGGAGTGTAATTTCCCAATCCTGCGTTAGTACGGTAGGGTAAGCGAAAAAGGCGGGTTGCATATCGAGTTCCGGCTTTAAAACTACCTTTAGTACTTGTATATTCGCTAAGATTAATTCTTTCAAGAACAATAGGCTTAGCTTAATAATAGCCCACACGCGTGCGAGATATAGTCGAGATGTAAAGAAGCGTTGCATTATAAGTATAATTATAACACCTAATATAAACCCGACAATAAAGCCTGCTGCTGTAAAGTTCGATGATAAGAACATCCAGACAAAGGCAAGAATAAAGTTTAACATGACTTGAAATGCCATCGCCTTAATCCCCCTTCATCACAGCATCTATATAAATAGATGGGTCGTTTAGTAAGTTTGCGGCATCGTCCATAAACGGCGTTACCCATTCAGTACCAACACCGTATACTACAGCTACTAGCACGAGTAGAACGGTCGGCACAAATAAGTTTGTATACACCTTTTTGTCGACAACCTCAGTTGTTTCTTTTACTTCGCCCCAGAATGCATATAGGAAAATACGAATAACAGACAGTAGCACAAGTAATGAGGAAGCTAGGATGAAAATACTGCTCCACATGTTTTCTGCTTCAAAACCACCTTGTACAATTAACAGCTTGCCCACGAAGCCACTAAGTGGTGGAATTCCTGCTAAACTGAATGCTGCAATCAAATAAAACCAGCCCAGTGCTGGATATTTCTTGATAAGACCGCCCATTTTGCGTAAATCAGACGTGCCTGTAATATAAATCACAATCCCTATAAGCATAAACAGAGCTGCTTTAATTAGCATGTCGTGGATTAAATAGAACATTGCGCCTTTTAATGCCACTTCATTCATCTGTGAAACACCGAATAAAATGACGCCAACTGCAATAACGATGTTGTAAATGATAATGAGCTTCACATCAAAATAGGCTAGAGCTCCAATACAACCCGCAATAATTGTTAGAATGGCTAATCCCATTAGTAAGTCATGTGTATACGATAAATCGTGCACGAAGAACAGCGTATATGTACGCGTAATTGCATAAATACCGACTTTCGTAAGCAATGCACCGAACAGTGCCAACACTGGAATGGGTGCTGCAGCATAGGATGTAGGTAGCCAGAAATATAATGGGAAAATCGCTGCTTTTAATCCAAACACTAACAGGAACATTACGGCGATAACAGTGATGATGCCTGGTTGGTTGATTTCACCAATTTTTACTGCGATATCTGCCATATTGAGCGTACCAACTACTGAGTATAAAAGCGCCACAGTAATTACAAATAAAGCAGAAGAGATTACGTTGATTAAAATATATTTAATCGATCCTTTAAATTGTTCTTTTTCACCGCCAAGTACAATGAGTAAATACGATGACATTAATAACACTTCAAAGAATACGAATAAGTTGAAAATATCGCCTGTCGTAAATGCTCCGTTTACACCAGTTAAAATGAACATTATACCTGGATAGTAAAAGAAGCGTTCACGTTCTTTCGTGATTAAGCCGAAGCCGTACCATACGATGAAGAACGTAATAAGTAGTGTCGTCGTAACAAGAAGAGCCGATACCATATCCGACACCATTGTAATACCAAACGGGACAGGCCAATCGCCAAACGTAACTTTTTGAATACCATCAATTTTAACTTTGAATAGTAAGAAGATTGCTGAAGTAAGCGAAATACCTACGCCAAACAAAGCAAAAGATCGTTGGTATTGTAAATTTTTCTGCCCGAACATTAAAATCATCCCGAAGAAAAACGGAATAATGATCGGTAGTAAAAGGAAGTTATTCATCCTCATCACTTCCTCTCATTAAGTTAATATCATCTGTCTCTAGTTCTTGATAAGAACGATATGCAAGTACTAGGAAGAATGCTGTTACACCAAAGCTAATTACGATTGCAGTTAAGATCAGTGCCTGTGGAAGAGGGTCAGCAAATGTTTTTGCGCCTTCCTCTAATACAGGTGGCGCTTCACCACCAAGACCACCCATTGTCAGAATAAGTAAATGTGCACCATGACTGAGAAGGCCTGTACCGATAATAATACGTAATAAGCTTTTCGATAAAATTAAATAGACAGCGGCCATAAATAAAAAGCCGATTGTAAATGCCATAAGTATTTCCATTATTCATCCTCCCCAATTGTTTGAATAATGGTCATCGTTACGCCGACAACAACACAATAAACCCCACCGTCAAAAAGCATCGCCGTATGCAATGATTGTTTGCCTAAAAGCGGTAAATTGAAGTAATCGAAGTAATGCGTGAAGAATGGTTTGCCTAGAAACATAGGGAATGCAGCTGTCCCCAGCGCTAGTAGCAAACCTATCGCTGTTAAGTACGTATAGTTGATGGGTAATACACTACGTACTGTATTTAAATCAAATGCTAACACAAGTAATACGATGGCGCTTGCTGTTAACAAGCCGCCAACGAAGCCTCCACCGGGCGTATAATGCCCAGCCATAAAAATATGAATGGAGAAGAAGAAGATTATGAAGAAAACGAGTTTAGCTGTGAATTGAATAATCACATCATTTGTTCTCATATGCTTTCCCCTTTCTATTCATACGTAGCTTAATCATTGCTAGAATGCCCATACCTGCGATGCTTAGTACAGCAATTTCAAATAATGTATCGAAGCCACGATAATCTACTAGTATAACGTTGACGATATTACCGCCACCTGCTAATGAATACACAGTTTCCTCATAATATTTTGAAATAGTAGGCACTAATTTTTGTGAGTGTGCCGATAAAGCTACAAGTGTCACCATGACACCAACAGCCACCGAAATAATCGCACGGTTTACTTGGAATCGCATGCGTTCCTCGGATTTCCCAAGCTTCGGTAAGTGATAAAATGCCAGTAAAAATAGCGCTACTGAAATTGTCTCAATTACGAGCTGCGTTAGGGCTAAGTCAGGTGCATTGAAAATAACAAAGAATAATGCAACTGTATAGCCGACTGTACCTAGCCCGATAATTGCAGTTAAACGTGATTTCGCAAAAAGCGTTATACACGTCCCACAAATAAGGACAATGATTAAAATTACACCATAAGGGTGAATTGGTGCTGCCCCTTCAAAGGTAAGGATAAAGGCATCTTTCACAATTAATGTACCAATGACAATCACTACAATGGCACTAAACATATACAGTAAATAATGACGCATATAGCCTGTCATATATAGACGAGATACGCGGTTTAAGCCAACGTCTAGGCCAAGCATTGTTTTGTCATAGAAGTTATTTAAAGTTAGAGCACGTGGGAAGAAATTGTAAAGTCCTTGCCATTTTGGAAGTGCTACAAACAATAAGACACCTATAAGAACGATACCAATCGTCATAAGTAATTCTGGTGTTAATTCGCCGTGCCAAGCAGCTACGTGAATACCAATATCACCCGGTCCATTATACAAAAATGGTTGAATGGCATAGACAGCTGGTTTAACAAATGTATCGCCAATAATGTTCGGGATGAAGAAAATCGTTACAACTAAAGTTGCTAAAATCATTGGTGAAATTAGCATGCCAATCGGGGCCTCATGAGGTTTTTGTGGCAGTTGTTCAGGCTTATATTTCCCGGAAAATGTTCGGAACACAAAGTAAAAACTATAGATAAATGTAAAGATACTAGCAATCCATGCGACGATAGGGAATAGAACACCCCATGTATCAAAACCAAATAAATCAAAGTTTTGTAATGCGAGCATAGCTGTTAAAAACATCTCTTTACTCAAGAAGCCATTGAATGGTGGAAGACCTGCCATTGAAAAGCTTCCGATTGCCGCTACTGTAAAACTAAGCGGCATAATGCTCATTAAACCACCAAGCTTTCGAATATCGCGTGTGCCTGTTTCGTGGTCAATAATACCTGCAATCATAAATAGACTACCTTTAAAGGTAGCGTGGTTGATAAGGTGGAAGATTGCCGCAAAGGCTGCATACTTAAATATCGTATCAGCAGCTCCATTGACATGGAATGCAACAGCGCCTGCGCCCAATAAAGACATAATAAGCCCGAGCTGACTGACTGTTGAAAAGGCTAAAATACCTTTTAAGTCTGTTTGCTTTACTGCAAAGAAAGAGCCCCAGAATAACGTAAGTAAGCCTACCCCTGTTACGAGCCATACCCAAAGTTCAGAAGCCGCAAAAATAGGTGTAAAGCGAGCTACTAAGTATATGCCTGCCTTTACCATCGTTGCCGAGTGAAGGTATGCACTGACTGGTGTTGGTGCTTCCATAGCATCCGGTAACCAGATGTAGAATGGGAACTGTGCAGACTTAGTAAATGCACCAAGTAATAGTAACACTAACGACCATGTAAACCATGGATGTTGTACTAACTCAGGTGCCATTGCAATGAGTTCACGAATCGAATACGTATCGCCCATTAGATAAAGAAGGATAAATCCTCCTAACATCATTAAGCCGCCGCCGACTGTAATCATCATTGATTTAAGGGCACCAAAGCGCGACGCATCACGTGTGTACCAGTAACCAATCAGTAAGAATGACGAAATCGATGTTAATTCCCAGAAGAAGTACAACGTAATTAAATGATCCGATTGTACAACTCCAAGCATGGCAGTCATGAATAATAATAGATAAACATAAAAATTATGCAATTTTTCTTTTTGTTTATCTAAATAAAATATAGAGTAAAGTACAACAAGTGAGCCGATTCCTGTGATTAGTAATGAGAATAATAAACTCAGTCCGTCTAAATAGGAAACAACTGAGATATCGAGTGACGGAATCCACGGAAGCTCAGTAAGAAAGACTTCCCCTTTTGCCACTTTCGCTATATATGTAGAATAAATAATAGCGAGTGTAGCAGGTACTGCAAGGACAAACCAGCCTGTATGGATATTTTTAATACTTTTATATAAAAAAGGTACGAATATCGCTGCAAGCATTGGGATGAAAATATAGAGTACTTGTGACAAAAAAATCCTCCTTTATGCAATAATAATAGTAATTATAGCGCATTTTTTAGCCGAATGCATACGTACCACGGGATTTAGCTTGCGAGGATAGCCAAAATTTAGCTATAGTATATATAGGAAGTTATCAATAAAAAAAAGAGGAAATTTTTTTATGAAAAACCCTTACTTGTACGGTTATTTACCTTTAATTACGATTTTATTATTTAGTTTGACGTTTGGTATGTACGCTGTTGGTGTTTCATTGCAATTATTCCAATCAATCGGTGTATATTCCGGCATGCGTGAATTTTTATCTGATTTTGAGTTGCGTATTTTTTTACTGATCGTGTTTGCGTTGATTTTCTTTATGGTATTTTCAGCACTTAAATTAATCGGCGAGACAATTCATGAGTTAGGTATGTTGTTTTTCTCGAAAGACAGTGAAGGAGAGACGATGAGCCAAGCGCGGGGTGGCTACATTATTCTATTTATAGGTGCTGCTTGTTCTGCGGTTGCTATCCAGTCACTGTATTTTCTAGTTGGTATCTTCATGGTCACGATTATTATGTACTTTATTTTCGTTATTTATAAGATGAGTAATTTCTTATCTGTTGGGGGAACGGTAGGTATACTCATTTTTGAGGTGCTTTCGTGGATGCTATTAGTATCGCTTATTATCTATGTTGTACTAAAGTTATATAATGGTATTTTAGCGAGCTTACCATTCGCACAATAAATTCTGTGTGAATATTTATGGGAGTTTGTACAAGGACCCGTGGATTTAAGATAATTTATCAACCGAAATAATAAAAATGGAGATGCCTGGGCATCTCCATTTTTATTATTCTAGTAGGACATTAAATAGTTTGTGGTGAATTTTGTATGCTTCTAAATTTTGCATAGATTGTGGTTTGTCGTAACCAATCCATACTGCTGAAGTGTATTCATCGTTTAAACCAGCTAGCCAGTAGTCACGGTAATCGTTGGTTGTGCCTGTTTTAGCTCCAACGTAATTGCTTTTACTATAAACACCTTGCCCTGTGCCATTTGCAACAACATCGGCTAACAAGGAGCGCATATGCTTTACCGTTTTTGGTGACCAAATTTGTTCACGAGCTGTATCAGTGTTATACAATTCAGTGCCATCACTAGCCGTCACTTTACGAATACTATGTGCCGGGACGTATGAACCATCGATAAAACTTGTATAGGCGTCTGCGAGTTCGAGAGCAGTGACCCCATATGTTAACCCACCTAAGGACGTAGCATAGTTACGGTCCTTTTCAACGATTGAGCGGAAATTGAAGCGTTCCAGATAACTAAAGGCTGTATCCAAACCTACAGTATTAAAGAGCCGAACAGCAGATGTATTGTAGCTATGCCTGAATGCTGTGCGAATTGACACATCTCCATATACAAAGCCCCCATAGTTTTGTGGACAAAAAGAACCAATACAGTAATTTCGCCCACTTACTGTCGAGTCGGGTGTGTATGTTGTTGTTTCAAATAAAGGAGCATAAACAGCTAATGGCTTAAATGCGGACCCTGGCTGACGTGTCCCTTGATAGGCCCGATGAAAATCAAACTTTGCATAGTTTTTTCCTGCATATAAGCTAACAATTTCACGTGTTGCATTATCGATGACAGCTCCAGCTGCTTGCAACTGTCCTGAGCCTAAAATTGGCGTCATACGATTTTCATCGTGTATTTGTTTGTCAGGATCGAGTGCAGTATGAATGGTTAAGCCATTTTGATATAAAGAATTAAGACGCTCGTCAAGCTGTTTTATTATCGTTTTCTTTTCTTCATCGCTTTTCGCATTGGCAAGGCGATTAGCAAAACCTTCTTTTTCAGATACGAGCCAGCGGAGTTCTTGTAACACATAAGTACTGTACATAGGATGGCTCTGCAATTTATTTTTCACATTTAATGTGATCGTTTCTGCTTTGTAGGTAGTTGCTTCAGTCTGTGTAATGGCATCACTTTTGGCAAGTGTATCGAGCAGTCGTTCTTGTCGCGCTTTTGTATCTTGGAAATTTTTCAAAGGATTATAGAGCGATGGATTATTTGGAATAGCTGAAATAAATGCAATTTCAGCAACTGATAATTCCTGCAAAGGTTTTTGAAAGTAATAGGTGGCAGCAGCACCAATTCCATATACTTGATTGCTAAAATAAGATTCATTTAAATACATAGCTAAAATTGTTTCTTTATCAAATTCTTTTTCTAGCTCATAAGCATAAAAAAGTTCGGTTAGTTTTCGTTCATATGTTTTTTCTTCTGATAAATAACGCATGCGAACGAGCTGCTGCGTAATTGTACTGCCACCTTGCGAAACACTGCTAGAATTTGAGTTTGCAACAACTGCCCGAGTAATTGCGCTCAAATCAAATCCGATATGCTCGAAAAAGTCTGCATCTTCACTCGCAATAAAAATTTCTTGAGCAATTTGAGGGATTTCTTGCAATGTCAGTGGTTGTCTCCATTCCACATATTCCTCGCTAAATGTCTGTCCGTTTTTATCGATTAGTGTGACTGGAAGCTGTGCCTGTACTTCTGGTAAACGAATGGCATCTTTAATACTCTCTTCATGTGCTGTTGCAATCTGCATTTCAGTAAATATATTGTCTCCAATCCACCAAAGAATTGGAATACATAAAAAAATCAATAAAAACCCAAAAGCCTTATTCATATGTACCTCCAGTCAATTAAATTCCTCTAGAAAAGTTTGTCATGTGTAAAAAACTATCGTGATATCTTCCTGAGATGCTTCCTTTAATCAACAGAATAGCATATATTTAAACGTTGCAAAGTGCACAAGGTGGAAATAAGCAATATTGGCTATTTCTATTTCAAAACAAAAAGTGCAAATTTCGTCAATACTTAGTTGAAGAAAACCCATAAGAAGTGTGTTAGACTAAAATGAGGTCAGGAAAAATGTAGTATCGTTTTTTCCATTGAAACTGAAATTTTACAATCTAAAGGAGAGACATCAATGTTTCCACAATTAACAAAAGAAGTACAAGCAGGCGAAGTATTAGTAGAAATGAACACAACTTTAGGTGCTGTTAAGATTAAATTATTCCCAGCACAAGCACCAAAAACAGTAGAAAACTTCTTAGGTCATGCAAAATCAGGTTACTATAACGGTATTATCTTCCACCGTGTAATCCAAGATTTCATGATCCAAGGTGGCGACCCAACAGGTACAGGTATGGGCGGCGAATCAATCTGGGGTAGTTCTTTCGAAGATGAATTCTCTGATGAGCTATTCAACTTACGTGGTGCGTTATCAATGGCGAACGCTGGTCCAAACACAAACGGTTCTCAATTCTTCATCGTACAAATGAAGCACTTACCAAGTGATATGCTACGTCAATTACAAGGCGCTGGTTTCCCGGAAGAAATCATTAAGGCATATGCTGAAAATGGTGGTACACCTTGGTTAGACCACAAACATACTGTATTTGGTCATGTTGTAGAAGGTATGGACATCATTGACAAAATTGCAGAGGTAGAGAAAGATGGACGCGACAAACCACTAGAAGACATTAAAATCGAGTCAATTACAGTTTTTGAATAATAAATTGTAAGGGAGTTTAGAAAATATGGATTATTTATATTTTCCAGATGATAAATCAGCTTATATCCCAGCTGCCTTTGAATTTCTAGTAATAATGATTTTGTGTATGGCTGTGTTCTTTATGTTCAAAAAGATTTCGAAAAAGCAAGAACTAAAAGCACAGGAAATTGAAGCACGTATTCTTGGCGAAAAGAATAAAATGCACAACAATCAGGACAAATAAAGAAAAACGAGATGCTCATGTAATGTGAGATATCTCGTTTTTTTATTTGTGCCCATTACGCTTATAGCGGCGAAGATGGTTACGTAAAACTGTAAATGTTGAATAGCAAATAAGTATAAATGACAGAGTAATGCCACTTAATGCCGTCAACAAGGCAAGCCATTCAAAAAAAGAAAATTGCCAAATGTTTGACCAATGTATTTGTCCATTCCATTCCTCAATGACTAAATTCATGCCGTATATACCCGACACAACAGTAAATACAGTTAAAATGAATAGTAATTTATTATTACGATTAACGGAGCGATCTTCTAAAGCACGATACAAATTATCAAGGGTAGTTTTCGTTTCCAGGTAGTTTTCTTGAATACGAAAAATTTTGCGTAGCATATGGGAGATTTCTTTGCCCTCACTCCGAACAACTACTTCATCAAAATAATAATGTGATGAAAATCTTGTAATAAGTTCAATCAGATCATCTACAACGAATTTATCTTTGTTCCAGCTAATTTCACTATGTTCAAAGGATACTTTTAACAGCATCATCTTATAAAAATAATGGATGAGCAAGTTATAATAATATTTCCCCAAAAATTTTTCAATATCTCGGATTGAATGAGAAAAGGGACGATTAGATATGGTGATTTGTGCCTGAGTAGAAGTTACGATGTAACTAGTTGGCGCCCATCGCATATGTGTATGTTCAGCAACATAATCAGCGATATAGTCGGGGTTGGTACTAGAGATAAAAGGTTGTCCATCAGTATTTTTTCCGTCAACTTGCCCTAGTCGAAATAAATGCTCATCTAGTATTTCTGCATTTTCTTCACATAAGAGATAAGCAGATGCTAGCATGCGTTCGTCTTCTGAAAAAGGCAAGCCGCCAAAAGTATTCGTTTTATAATCAATCAAATAATCCTCTAAGAAGGGAAGAAAATACTGAAACAATAAATTGCTTGTTGATGGGTATTGTCCAAACGCAAAATGATGACTTGTACCTTTTTCTTCATCTAGTTTGGCCTCGAGAATTCGAAAAAAATGAATGAAATTAACGACATCACTAAAATCCCTTATTTCATCAGTCATTTTTAATCGTGTGGTAATAACGCCATTGCCAAAAGGACACAGTGTGATATCAATACTTAGAAGCTCATAGGGGAAGATTTCGTGCTTACTTTGTAAATGACCAGTTATATTAAAGGCTTTTGAAAAACGTAGAAAGTCTTGGGTATGCGTTTTGGCTGGAAATAATTTATCTTCAACAAAAGGGTAAAAGAATTGGGCAATCTCTTCATGTGATACAGTGATACCTTCACCGTAATAAGCATTTTCTAGCTCTTTGTCTTGTAACGTGAAAAATGTAAATCTTTCATTCTCTAACTGTTCACTAAGCTCTTCTCTACTTTTTGTATGGTAAGCAAATGGAAATAAAAAGGTCATATATGCATGTTCAATCGTTAAAGTCATTGTGTACACCTCTCTATGCATAAAACTTTTCCACAATCTTTTTTTTCTAAACATTTTTATTACAATAAATCTAAAGGTCAAACCAGATACCGATAAAGGTTAATCGAAATGAATATTCTTTAATTAAACATGAAAGATAAAAAAGGCATCGAGAAATTTATACTCGATGCCTTTTTTTTACAATATGAACAGACAGAGGGAAGTTCACTCTGAATTATGCTAGTGCTTGTTTGAATCGAGCTACACCATCTTTTACAGTGTCTAGGGAGCAAGCGACATTCATACGTAAAAAGCCCTTGCCTTCAACTCCGTATTTAGAGCCGGGTTCTAAAGCGAGACGCCCAACTTCTAGTAAACGTTTCATCATATCCTTTTCGTCAATACCTAGCTCACGATAGTCAATCCATATTAAATAAGTACCTTGTGGCTTTTGAATATGAATACCAGGTAACTGCCCAAGTTCTGAAATGACATAATCTATATTTTTAGATACATAGACTAGTAGCTCATCTAGCCAAGGTGTTCCTTCTGTGTAGGCTGCATGCAGTGCGATAGGTGCGAAGTTATTTAATGAGCCGTGCCCACTTGCTGCAATAACAGTCTCTAATTGTGCACGCTTTTTCTTATCTGTCGCAATCATATAAGCAATTTGAATACCCGCTAAATTGAAGGTTTTCGTCGGTGCCATGCATGTAATGATGCGATCGATTTCATTACCAGCCACTTTTGCGAGTGGTGTGTGAACTGCACCATCTAACATTAAGTCTGCATGGATTTCGTCTGAAAGTATGAGTACGTCATATTTGGCACAAAGACGTACGATTTCTTTTAGCGTCGCCTCACTCCACACGTAGCCCCCCGGATTATGTGGATTACATAAAATGTACATCTTTACATCCTGTGCAAGTGCTTGTTCAAAAGCTTCAAAGTCATAAACAAATGTACCGTTCTCTTCTATTAATGGGCATGTGATAACTTCGCGGTCGTTTGTTTTCGGCACATTGAAAAATGGAGGATAGACCGGTGTTGAAACAAGTACTTTATCACCTGGGTTTGTAAGTGCTGTTAAAATATTTGCCATGGCCGGAATGACACCCTGACGGAATAAAATAGTTTCTTTCTCAATTTGCCAACCGTGACGCGTATTTAGCCAGTCGGCAATTGACCCTTTTACATCATCATGAATGAAACTATAGCCGAAAACAGCTTGCTCTAAATGGTTGTGAAGTGCTTGCGTTACAGCTTGTGGTGCGGCGAAATCCATATCTGCCACCCACATCGGTAAAATATCTGATGTATCTTTCAGATTATATACTTGCTCCATAGCATCCCATTTAAAGGAATTGGAATGACGACGATTAACTGGTTGATCAAAAATAGACAAGCAAATCACTCTTTTCATTTTTATTTACTATGGTATCATACGAATATGATAAAAGGATAATAGGTGAGTTATTTTGGAAAATATTAAAATGAATCAAACTGCCGTACAGTTACTAGAGGAATGGGACCCATTTCACTTAGGTTCGGATCACTATGACACTGAAACAGCAGATGTTGTTGCAGCATTACAAGGCATTGATGATCCATCGACGCTTGCGAAATTTATTCAAGAAACATATGAGCACTCATATGAACAATGGATTCCATTTGAAGATTGTGTGGCTATTTCATACAAACTAATTGCCGTTAAATTTGAAGCAAAATGTATTATCTAATATAAAATCCTCGCTACCATTAAGGTGCGAGGATTTTCATGTTATTTAAAAACAATTACGTCCATAAATTATTTGTGGACGTTTATGGGGCTCACTCAAGGGACACATTTAAGTAAAGGAATGCTCTGAAATGAAGAGAAGTGATCCGTTGAGTGAAGGATAGATACAATGAAAAATGAGTAGGGATTCCGTATTTCAGCTATTAACCAATAAGACGTTTTTTTGCTCCGCTTATTTCCGTATGTTATAATTTAACATGATATTTACGTAGCGAACATACAGAAAGTGGGCAAGAGGTTATGGCAAAAAAATATGAATTAGGGGACGTGTTGACCGGTAAAGTAACAGGAATTCAACCGTACGGAGCTTTTGTGGCACTCGATGATGATACACAAGGCCTTGTACATATTTCCGAAATCACATACGGCTTTGTGAAAGAAGTCGGGGAGTTTTTGACAGTTGGGCAAGAAGTTGACGTAAAGGTTCTTGAAATCGATGAAGCTACGGAAAAAATTAGTTTATCGATTCGTGCTTTACAGGAACGCCCAGTAGCATTACGTAAAAAGGACGCTCCACCTCGAAAATCATTGCAGGACCGTGTTGATGAGTCAGATGCCAATGGCTTCAACTCCTTAAAAGACAAATTGCAAGACTGGATCGAACAGTCGGGACAATAGCAGAACACTTCGTATTCGGTTAGGCGGAATGCGAAGTGTTTTCATTGTAAATAGTTCAATGCAAATAAGTATTTAACTTTCCAATCTACCTACTAAAATCCTCAAAATTACTATGTGACGCCTTACATACAAATTTAGTATAGTAACCAAACAAAAATTCTTCGGTACATAATGGAATCTGTTATTATTACATTTAATGATAAAGTCTCAATGAATATCCTCTGCTAATAAAATTTTCTCTTCCATACATACGCTAAGTTATAACTTGTTACTCTTCAGAAAACATAAGAATCTACATCATGACAACGATAAGTTTAACAGTATCCAAAAGTGGGAATATATCATTAATCGTTGTCATTTCAATTTGCCTATTGAAATACACAATTAAATTTAGCATATATTATCAATATAACGTTTTTTTATATTGGTGATTTTTGTGTATTATGCTTACTCTACAATTCACAAAGGGAGGATATATTATGATTCCGTACAAACATGAACCATTTACAGATTTCTCACTTGAAACGAATTACAATGCATATGTGGAGGCATTAGAAAAGGTAGAGAGTTATTTAGGAGAAGACTATCCATTGATTATAGGTGGAGAACGTATTACGACTGAAGACAAAATTGTATCTTACAATCCGGCAAAAAAGACAGAAGTAATTGGGCGTGTATCGAAGGCAAATCAGGAACTTGCTGAACAGGCGATGCAAGCTGCAGATGAAGCGTTTAAAATGTGGAAAAAGGTAGATCCAGCTATTCGTGCAGATGTGTTATTTAAAGCAGCAGCGATTATTCGTCGTCGCAAACATGAATTTTCGGCACTGTTAACAAAAGAAGCAGGAAAGCCGTGGAACGAGGCAGATGCAGATACAGCAGAAGCTATCGATTTTTTAGAATATTATGGTCGCCAAATGTTACGCATCAAAAATGGTCAACCGGTAGAAAGTCGACCAGGTGAATACAATCGCTATGACTATATTCCACTAGGTATCGGCATCGTCATTTCACCGTGGAATTTCCCGTTTGCGATAATGGCGGGTACGACAGTCGCTGCACTTGTAACTGGAAATACAGTCTTATTAAAACCGGCTTCTACTACACCTGTGGTTGCGTATAAATTTATCGAAGTATTAGAGCAATCAGGACTTCCCGCAGGGGTTGTCAATTATGTACCAGGTTCAGGGGCAGAGGTAGGTGATTATTTAGTGGATCATCCGAAAACACGCTTTATTAGTTTTACCGGCTCTCGCGATGTCGGGTTACGTATAAATCAACGTGCAGCCACACACAATGATGGCCAAATTTGGATAAAACGGGTTATTGCTGAAATGGGTGGTAAAGATACGATTGTTGTTGATAAAGAAGCCGATTTAGAGCTTGCGGCACAATCTATCGTGAAATCAGCGTTTGGCTTTTCCGGCCAAAAATGCTCAGCTTGTTCTAGGGTTGTTATCGTTGAGGATGTGTATGATACAGTTGTCTCGAAAGTAGAAGAATTGACAAATACATTAACAGTTGGAGACCCTACTGACTACAATAACTATATGGCAACTGTAATTGATCAAGCGGCATTCGATAAAGTTACAGCGTATATTGAAATCGGTAAAGATGAAGGACGCCTCGTTGCAGGGGGGAGAGCGGATGATACAGTCGGCTATTTCATCCAACCAACTGTATTTGCAGATGTTGCACCTTCAGCACGTATTATGAAGGAAGAAATCTTTGGCCCTGTTGTTGCCATTACCAAAGCAAAAGATTTCGATGAAGCAATAGCTATTGCCAACGACACAGAATACGGCTTAACAGGTGCAGTTATCACTACAAATCGCTTC
The DNA here is from genome assembly GCF_044762775.1 of Lysinibacillus sp. NPDC096418. Lineage (NCBI taxonomy): Bacteria > Bacillati > Bacillota > Bacilli > Caryophanales > Bacillaceae > Lysinibacillus > Lysinibacillus sp. NPDC096418. Next base: position 19,513 of record NZ_JBIWEY010000005.1, on the reverse strand, counting down.
AATCAGGAAAAAGCACGTGAAGACTTCCATGTTGGGAATCTTTACTTTAATCGTGGTTGCACAGGTGCCATCGTAGGTTATCAACCATTTGGTGGTTTCAATATGTCTGGAACAGATTCGAAAGCAGGCGGCCCTGATTACTTACAACTGCATATGCAAGCAAAAACGACTTCGGAAATGCTTTGATTTTTAATAAGACAGACTTCAGGACAATTGTAGTCTGTCTTTCTTAAAAGATAAGAAAGTATAAGTATTTAGTGATGTCTAGGCATTCGCGCCGCACGCTCGAGCGCGTTTTTCTTATATATTGATGTAATTTCCGAGGTGTAGGGAGAGAAGTACCATGACGAAATCACAACAGATTATTGCACAAACGCAAAGCTTTGGTGCAGCAAACTATCACCCTCTGCCAATCGTGATTGAAGAAGCCGAAGGGGTGTGGGTAAAAGACCCTGAGGGGAATAAATATTTAGATATGTTATCAGCTTATTCTGCAGTAAATCAGGGGCATCGGCATCCGAAGATTATTGCTGCTTTAAAAGAACAAGCTGACAAAGTGACATTAACTTCACGTGCTTTTTATAGTAAAAACTTAGGTGAATGGTATGAACTTGTCAGTAAATTAACGAATAAAGAAATGGTATTACCAATGAATACAGGGGCTGAGGCAGTAGAAACTGCATTTAAAGCAGCTCGCCGGTGGGCATATGATGTAAAGGGAATAGAAGAAGGAAAAGCAGAGATTATTGCATGTAATGGAAATTTCCATGGACGTACTATGCTTGCGGTATCGCTATCTTCGGATGAAGAGTATCGACGTGGTTTTAGTCCCATGATTCCGAATATAAAGCTTGTAGATTACGGTAATCTGGAAGCGTTGGAAAAAGAAATTACACCAAATACAGCAGCGTTTTTAATTGAGCCAATTCAAGGAGAAGCGGGCATTATTATTCCACCAGAAGATTTCTTAAAGGCAGCAAAAGAGTTATGTCGCAAAAACAATGTGCTATTTATAGCCGATGAAATTCAAGTTGGATTAGGACGCACTGGTAAGATGTTTGCCTGTGATTGGGAAGGTGTAGAGCCAGATATGTACATTCTCGGGAAAGCACTTGGAGGTGGTGTATTCCCAATCTCTTGTGTAGCGGCGAATCGTGAAATTTTAGGCGTATTTAACCCAGGCTCGCACGGTTCGACTTTTGGTGGAAATCCATTAGCATGTGCAGTATCAATTGCAGCTCTTCAAGTACTACAAGAAGAGAAACTCGCAGAACATTCATTAAAGTTAGGGGACTATTTTAAAAAGGCACTGCAAACGATTAATCATCCAGCCATTAAAGAGGTACGTGGCCGTGGTCTATTGGTAGGGATGGAATTAACCGAACCTGCAAGACCTTACTGTGAACGGTTAAAAGAATTAGGATTATTGTGTAAAGAAACACATGAGACTGTGATACGTTTTGCACCACCGCTCATCATTTCGCAGAAGGAGTTAGATTGGTCTATTGAGCGAATTGTAAAAGTATTTAAACTTTAACAAATCGTTCACATTTTCAGTCAGAAGTGTGTTACAATGTTGGCGATATACTACCATTATTAAAGAATGAAGAGGCGATTTAATATGTCTGAAAATTTAAATCTATTTACATCAACTCAAGAAGTCATTCACGAGGCGTTAAATAAACTAGGCTATGATGAAGCAATGTATGAATTATTAAAGGAACCACTTCGTATGTTGCAAGTACGCATCCCAGTGAAAATGGATGATGGCACGACAAAAGTATTCACAGGATACCGCGCACAACATAATGATGCTGTAGGTCCAACAAAAGGTGGAGTACGTTTCCATCCAGCTGTTTCTGAGGAAGAAGTTAAAGCGCTTTCAATGTGGATGACATTGAAATGTGGTATCGTCGACCTTCCTTATGGTGGTGGTAAAGGTGGCGTTGAATGTGATCCACGTCAAATGTCGATGGGCGAAATCGAACGTTTAAGCCGTGGTTACGTACGTGCAGTAAGTCAAATCGTTGGGCCGACTAAAGATATACCGGCGCCAGATGTATTTACAAATGCACAAATTATGGCTTGGATGATGGATGAATATAGCCGTATGGACGAATTTAACTCTCCAGGTTTCATCACAGGTAAACCATTAGTACTTGGTGGCTCTCAAGGTCGTGATCGTGCAACTGCTCAAGGTGTAACAATCGTTATTGAAGAGGCAGCAAAAAAACGAGGTATCGACATTAAAGGTGCACGTGTTGTTATTCAAGGATTTGGGAACGCAGGTAGCTTCCTAGCTAAATTCATGAGTGACTTAGGAGCAAAAGTTATTGGTATTTCGGATGCGCATGGTGCTCTTCATGATCCAGATGGTTTAGATATCGACTATTTACTAGATCGTCGTGATAGCTTTGGAACTGTGACAACGTTATTTGAAAACACAATTTCTAATACAGAATTACTTGAATTAGATTGTGATATTTTAGTGCCAGCGGCGATAGAAAATCAAATTACTGCACTTAATGCACATAATATTAAAGCGAATATTGTTGTTGAAGCGGCTAATGGCCCTACAACTACAGAAGCAACAAAAATCTTAACAGAACGCGGTATTCTACTTGTACCAGACGTACTAGCATCAGCTGGTGGCGTAACGGTGTCTTACTTTGAATGGGTTCAAAACAATCAAGGTTACTATTGGACAGAAGAAGAAGTTGAAGAACGTTTATATAAAAAAATGGTGGATGCATTCGAAAATGTGTACACAACAGCTATATCACGCAACATCAATATGCGCCTAGCAGCTTACATGGTCGGTGTACGCCGTACTGCGGAAGCTTCACACTTCCGTGGATGGGTTTAATTAATAAAATAGATAAATACAAAACGAGTCATACCTAAGTAATTAGGATGACTCGTTTTTTTCTTGAGGTGACTTGTGTTTATTTGTTTGGATAATATGCTTCAGACGCTTTTCTAACATCACTTTTCTTTCTTTCCGCTCTTTTTGTATACGCAGAAATTTCAATAACCCTATTCCACCGAAAATAGCAACAAAGCAAACAATTACAATAATTAACATAAACATAAGCAAAATTCCTTTATTATATGTACTGTCTCTACTATACAATGACTAACTAAACAAAATCTGAACACATGGATAGATTTTGTGTGTAGGTGGATGGAACTAATAAATAGATGGATAGAACTATTGTAAATGAATAGAAAAACTATCTTGTTAATGGTTCTGTTCAGATTTTGTTCAGAAAGACTATAGTAAATTGAAGTATGGTGGTGTTAAAAAGTTGAAAGGGGCGAAAATATTTAATGGAGAATAATGGAATTTCAAATAGGTGGGAGGAAAAAGGATGCATATCATAACGAAACAGAAAAAATGGTGGAAGCGTTCACTTACTGTTATGCTTTCACTTATACTTGTGGCAAGTAGTGTTTCGCTGACAGGATTGCCTAAAAAAGCGCAAGCAGCGGAGCCTGTGAGTCCGGGTGGTTTAAGTACACAACCAGTGCTATGGTTGAAAGCAAATGATGGAGTAGCAGAAAGTGCTGGGGAGTTAACACATTGGGCTGATCAATCTATAGACCCAGTGAATTTTACACTTGATATCCCAACAGGAGAAGAAGCGAGAACACCGAAGTATAACGAAAATGGTGTGAACTTTAACCCAAGCGTAAAATTTGATAACCCAAATGTAGCAGTTCACTATGATCAATCTGCTAAATTAGTAGGAGATAAACAGATTACTTTCCAGTCTGGATACACGGTTTATAAATGGCCTGAAACGGGGAGTGCAGGGGCACTTGTTGGTTCTACGGAAATAATCTCTTACGGTACTCAGATTTTAGGTGGGGGAACTGGAGAAATTTTTGCAGTAGGGACAGGTGCAAACAGTGTATGGAACTCTTTTGGACCTCCTAACAGAAAAATATTCCAAATGGCAAACTATGAAATGAATGACGATGGCACAGAGGCATCAGCAAGGATAAATGGACAGCCGACTACTGTAGCGCGAGGATATACAATTAAACCAATTACATTTACACCTGTTATTGGGGCTACTGGAGCTACTACTACTAGTGGTCAGAACTGGAGAAGTCTCCGTGCTGATGTGGCAGAGATTATTTTGTATGATGGGGAAACAAGTGCAAATGCTGCTAAAATTGAAACGTATTTAGCCGTAAAATATGGCATTACGTTAAATGATGGTACTAGCAATTACGTGGCGACGAATAACGCTATTGTATGGGATGCAACTGTAAACACCGAGTATCAACAAAATATTGCTGGTATCGGTCGTGACGATGCAGAGGACCTTGAGCAAAAGCAAAGCCGAAGCATTAACGAAGGTACACAGGTTGCAATTGGTGTTGAGGCACTTACAGCTACAAATTTGGCTAATCAAGGTACGCTTACAGATGGACAATATTTGATTTGGGCCGATAACGGTAAGGGTCTAGCGTTCACACAGCCAATTGGCACAACTAACAAAAAACATACTGAACGTATTTGGAAAGTACAAAATACAGGAAGTGTGGGTAAAGTAGAAATTGCCATTCCAAAGAGTGCTCTTCCAGAAAACACAACATTACTAGTAGGGGACAGCGATACAGATTTTGCACTAGCAACTGAACATACATTAACAGAGATTACTTTAAACGGCACACCTCATTATGCAGCAAAAGTCACGTTAGAAGATGGTCAGTATTTCACGTTTGCAGAGGATGTCCCTACTCCTAAAACACCTGGAGGTATTGATACAACTAAACTTTCCTTATGGGTAAAAGCAGATAGTGCAACCGCTGTAAATGGAAATGTGACAGCATGGAAAGATGAAACAAATGAAAATGATTTTTCAATAACTGGAAATCCTAAAATTGAATCTTCTAGTGTTAACTTTAATCCTTCAGTGTCATTTGATGGTATTGACTATTTTGTAGGGAATAAATCAATCTCGATGACAGAAGCTTATACTGTGGCGATGTGGAATGGAAATACAAAAGGTACATCTGCCCAAACAACTAAAGGGGTAATTCTCTCACCAACGCTACAGAATGGGGCAGCAGACTATTATTTTTGGAATAATGGTAATCTTAATGGGCTGTATTCAGGAGATGGAACTTATAGTATCATGTCTCTACCTAAAGATGGCGAGTACAATTTGTGGAATGCTGCACAAGGCATTTCACGTAAAGACGGTAGCGTTAATGGAAATACAAATGGTAGATTTGCTATTTCAGGTATACCGCAAATTGGTAAACGAAATGAATATACAACTCCTGCTAATGAGATGGGTAACATGAATGGTAATATCGCTGAAATTGTTAGCTTAAATGCGAAAGCAGATACTACTGAACGAAATAAAGTAGACAGTTATTTAGCTTTAAAATATGGCATTACCTTGAATAATGGAGCGAGCAACTATGTGGACACTGCTAGTACCCCAGTATGGACAGCAGATGCTACGTATAAAAATAATATTGCTGGTATTGCTCGTGATGATGCAGAGGCTTTATATCAAAAACAAAGCCGCAGTATCAATGCAGGAACACAAGTAGTGATTGGACTTGATACACTTGTTAACACAAATAGTGCTAATAACGGTTCGCTGACAGATAAACAATATTTAATCTGGGGCGATAATGGGGCAGCGTTGAAATTTACGAAGCCAGTCGGCACAACAGATAAGAAACATGCTGAACGTATTTGGAAAGTACAAAATACAGGTAGTGTTGGTGAGGTAAATATTGCGATTCCGAAAGCTTCTGTGCCAACTGGTACAACATTATTAGTGGGAACAAGTGAGACGGATTTCACTACTGCTACATCTCATCCAATGACAGAGGTGGTAGTTGCAGGCACAGATTACTATGTAACAAAAGCGACTTTAGCTAATAGTCAGTATTTCACGTTTGCAGCAGATGTACCTGTTCCGCAAAGCGTGAAAGTGGAAGAAATCACAGCGAATCAAAATCAAATTGCCGTGACATTTGATAAAGACATCAAATTAACAGCTCCTGAAGCAACTGGGTTTACTGTGACTGTAGGTACTGAAACAATTACACTTACGAATGCAGATCTTAAAGTAGATCCTGCAAATCCAAAACGACTACTGATTACATTACCAGCAGGGACAGATGCGACTGGTAAATCCGTAAAAGTGGCGTATGATGGACAAGGCCATTTAACAGGCTCAAATGATGTACCTGTAAATGAATTTAATAAAGATTTAACACTTGTTGATAAAACAGCGCTTGGCAATAAAATCACGGAAGTAAAGGGCTTAACACAAACAGACTACACACCAGATAGCTGGACAGCATTACAAAACGAACTAACAAAGGCACAGGCTGTTTTCAATAACCCAAATGCTGAACAAGCAGAAGTAACTGCGGCATTAACAGCCTTAACAAGTGCAAAAACAGCCTTAGTTCTTGTGAAACCAAAACCAGAAACAGCTGTACTTGAACAAACTACAGGTGGCAATAAAGTCACAGTGACGTTTGATAAAAATATTCAATTAACAGATTTAGCGGGCTTTACAATAACAGTGGATGGCACTGAAGTAACGCCTACTGGTTATGAAGTAGTTGGGGATAAGGTAGTATTAACCTTCCCAAATAATCCAGACGTCACAGATAAAGCTGTAAAAGTGAAGTATGATGGCACAGGGAACTTACAGGGGACAAATGGTGCATCAATCGGACAATTTGAATTGCCTGTAGAGGACCCATATAGTGCAGCATTACAAATTACACAGCCTACGACATCAACAGTCACTACATCTAATCCAACATTCGGCGGTAAGGTAGCAACAAATACAACAACACCTTCAACGGTTACAGTTGTATTAACGGATGCAGCAAATAACCAAATTCCAGGGCAAGTTGCTGTAGATCCAGCAACAGGAGAATGGACATTTGTGCCAGACAGCGCTTTACTAGAGGGCACATATACAATAAAAGTGACGGCAACTGATGGCAATCAAACAGCAACAAAAACGAAAACATTTACAGTCTCCACACAACCAATAGTGGATAAAACAAAATTACAAGCTAAAATCAATGAAAAAACAAATCTCGTAGCTGGTAACTACATACCAGCAAGCTGGTCGAACTATCAAACAGCTTTAAATAAAGCAAAAGAAATCCTAGCCAATCTAAACGCAACACAGGAAGAGGTTAACCAAGCATTAGCGTCATTGACAGCGGCACAAAATGCGCTTGTGAAAATAGGCAAAGGGCTAGGCACATTAACCCCATCCACAGGTACGTTAAGTCCAAGCTTCCAAACAGGTGTAACAGATTACACAATGACTGTGGGCTATCCAACAACTGTTATTGACTTTACAACGATTCCAGTGGAAGCTGGTGCGTCAGTGACGACAACCGTTAATGGACAGCTAGGTAATATTGGACAAATTCCATTGCGTATAGGCGAAAACATACTTGTGATTACAGTAAAAGATGCAAATGGTAACGAGAAGCACTACACAGTGAAAGTGTATCGTCAAGCTGATACATCTTACCCAGGTGGTGGGAATACAGGTGGCACGACAACACCTACACCACCAGTAACACCGACACCAGGCGAAACAAAAACAAAAATCCAAGTAGAGCTTGAAATCGATGGGGAAAAACCACTGGCAAAAACAACTGTAGAAATTGAGCGTACAAAACATGCCAATGGCGATATCACGGACTTCGTAGCCCTCACAGAGGCGAATGCAAAAGAAGCTGTGGCAAAGGCAAAAGAAATCGGTAACGATATTGCTCGTATCGTATTGCCAGATGTGAATGATGAAGTGAAGGAAGCGAAAGTTGAAGTTCCAAAAGAGTCCTTGAAGTTACTACGTGATAACGGCTTATCGTTAGAAATTTCATCAGAAAACGGACATATCGCAATTCCAGCGAGTTCAATGGAAGGCATTGACGATAACTTCTACTTCCGTTTAGTACCAGTGAAAAAGGAAAGTGAGCGTCAAGCTATTGAAGAGCGTGCACGTGCAGAGCGTGTTGTACGGGAGACACTCCAAAGCAATGATGTGCATGTGGTAGCACGCCCAATGACGATCGAAACGAATATGCCAAGTCGTCCTGTGCAGGTGACATTGCCATTAAAAGGCGTGAAAATACCAACAGATGCAGCAGAGCGTGAGGCATTCCTCAAGCAATTAGCGGTATTTATTGAACATTCCGATGGTGAGAAAAAAGTGATCATCCCTGAAGTGTTAACAATGGCGAAGGGTGAGCTAGGCCTACGCTTCACAGTGGAGAAGTTCAGTACATTTACAATTATTCAGGTGAATAAGGAAGAAGAAACAAAATCACCTGTAGAAGTAAAAGAGCATGATGCCTATATTAAAGGCTTCCAAGATGGTACATTTGGTCCGGAGAAAAACGTAACACGTGCGCAAATCGCAACGATGATTGCACGTATTTTAGGCTATCAAGATGAGTCAGCTGACTACGCACCATTTAAAGATATTCCAAGCAATCACTACGCAGCAGGTGCTATTGCCTTCATTAAAGAAGCGGGTATTATGAGTGGTGATACCAATGGTAATTTCCGCGCAAGTGAAAATATCACACGTGCACAAATGGCAACAGTGGTAGCGAACTTTAAAAAGCTAGCTATTCAAGAAAATGTAGCGATTACCTTCAAGGATACAAAAGGCCACTGGGCACAATGGATTGTTGAAGCGAATCGTAATGCAGGCATTATTAACGGTCGTGCAGATGGTAGCTTCGCACCAGATGAACATTTAACACGTGCACAAGCAGTGATCATGATGAACCGTATGTTTGAGCGTGGTCCACTAAACGGTATCACAACACCAAGCTTCCCAGATGTCAAAGCAACACACTGGGCATTTAAAGAAATCGAAGAAGCAGCAAAAAACCACTCGTACATTATCGATGAAGGTGGTGAAGAGCAGCTTTCTAAATAAGATATAAAAAATACAGGCTAGGAGAAATCCTAAGCCTGTATTTTTTAGAATGAATGACGAATAAGTGTGAATTACATCTAATGCTGAATCCAACTCCCGACGATTGTATAAGCCTTTCCCTCCTAGAAAGTCCTATGCAATAAGAATAGATGTCAGGTTTGTTTAGTTTTTGTTCAATCACTATATGATAGGATATTAAGAAAAGTGGCTATACAATTATTTAGGTGAGCGTAAGGTAACGCTAAATTTCAAATTGCTTCATTATTTAATAATAAGTAGTTCATCACCAAAAGTCGGGGATGACATTTGATTAAAGAGCGTATCGATTTTAAAAATCGTGTTGATTGGAGTGAAGGCTGGACGCCCCCGGAAAGCGCCCAGTCGGAACGGAAATCAGCCCCAAGTTATGGTGATGAGCCTAATAAGTGTTTTTTAAAACTCTCCCTTAAGGAAACTTCACTTTATAATGAAAATCAGGAGGAGGCGTGATAATGAAAAGAAATGTAGGTATTGTCGTGACCATTATCATGTTATTTATGGTAGTGTTTTTCCTCGGTAATCGCAATTATTTGCTGACCAATAGCCCGCAAATTGTACATAATGGAGAAGGAATTATTGATCATAAGCAGCTAAAGGGAAATTCTGTTTTAAAATTAGAGGGAGAGTGGTCTTTTTATCCGAATGTATTGATTGCACCTAGTGAGTCATTTGATGCCTACGAGGATCAGCGTATAGTTATTGATGTACCGTCTAACTGGAATAATCTCGTTGAGCCAAATAAAGAAGGGCTCACGATTGGGACGTATCATGTCAAGATAAAGGTACCTGTCGAAGAGCAATACGGTTTATATATTAGTACAATTCGTCAATCAAGCCGTATTTTTATTAATGGTGAAGATGTGGGGGCCATGGGAAATCCAAGTGAAACCTTAAAAGCCTTTCGCTTTGAATATAATGATAAGTATACGGTGTTTGCAAAAAGCGAGAATCAAGTATTGGATATTGTCATTCATGTGGGAAATTATACTTATTCAGAAGCAGGTATTCTTTTCCCTATTGAATTTGGTACAAAGGAAGCGATTCAAAGCTATTATCGCGTCAAAGTATCAGCAGATGCGTTTGTTAGTATTGGTTATTTCGTATTTGGTATAATTTATGTGATTTCATATAGCCAAAATCGCAAGCGTAAGGAAGAATTGTTTTTTGGTCTTTTTGCGATATTCTTTGGCTTGTTTATGTCATTCAACAATCAAAAAGTATTCTTTTTGCTTTTTCCGTCTATACATATATCAGAACAAATTCGTTTGCAGTTAGGTGTTTTACCTTTAGCGACCGCTTGTTTAATTTATTTTGTTTACTATATGTATCCAGAGTTTGTGAGAAAAAGAACACTTTATATTATTAGTCTCTTATTAAGTATACTTATTGTCAGATATTCAATTTACAAACTGGTTACAGATACCGCCCCAATTGCATCAGAAGAATATTTGATGTTTTTACATCTCGTTTATATGGCAATCATTATTCCGTCGGGTCTGTATAATGTATTTGTCCTATTACGTGTACTTAGGAAAAATGTAGAAGGAGCGCATTATATTTTAATCTTCTTAGCATCCCTGACTTGTTATACAATTTTACTAGTAATTAATTATTTATTTGGTGTACCTATAAACTTTAGTGAGCTACTCTTGTTTATTCTCATGTTATTTAGTTTTGCATCTCTTCTTAGCTTCCGAGCAAATGCATCGTACAATAAAGTACAAACATTGTCGGAGGAGCTATTTACGTACAATCAAATGAAGGATGAGTTTTTGTTAAAAACATCCCATGAATTACGCACACCTTTAAATGGAATTTTGAATTTGTCAAAAGTATTAATGGAAGGTGAGGAAGGCCCTTTAAAACGTGCGCAGCAGGAAAATGTCATTTTAATTCATAACGTCACACAGCGTTTGGGCTATTTAGTAGAGGATTTATTGTTTTCATCGAATCATATGACAGGGGATGTGCGTGTCACACCACGAGTTGTGTCGGTTAGCGTGATTAATGAAGTCATCGCAGAAATTCGTAGCCTTATGCCGAATGACCAATCTGTCAGTATAGTGAGTGCTGTCAATCATGATTTGCCAGCCATGTATACAGATGAATTGCGTGTGAAGCAAGTGCTTTATAATTTGTTACATAATGCGATGCAGCATACACTACATGGACAAATTACAGTGTTTGCGAATGTTCGTGGAGGACAGATGGAAATACAAGTAAGTGATACAGGAATGGGTATCCCCTCACAAGATTTACATCGTATTTTTAATGCTTTTTACCAAGTGAAGAAAGAGGGCACTAGTGGAGGTCTTGGCTTAGGTTTGAGTATTACTAAAAATATTGTAGAAAAGTTAAATGGTGAAATTTATGTGACGAGTACACTTGGTGTAGGCACAATTTTTACTTTTACGATGCCACTTGCAACAATGGAACAATTAACGGATGGAAACCGACAGCAGCAAGTTACGCTTAGAGCAGATAACGCGGTGTTTCAACTGAATTTACCATTTTTTCACAAAGGGAATGACAAGACAATACTTGTTGTCGATGATGATCATGTAAATATTAAAGTACTTGTAGATGCCTTAACAAAAAAAGGATATACAATTATTGCTGTTGATAATGGCTTTGATGCGATTGACTATTTAAAAATACATAAAGTAGATTGTATGTTAATCGATCTAATGATGAGTGGCATGTCAGGTTATGAATTATGTAAAAAAGTGCGTAAGCATTACGATATGTTGGAATTACCGATTATTGTTTTAACAGCAATTATACAACATTCAGATTTAGTATTATCTTTACAAGTTGGAGCAAATGATTATTTACAAAAACCGATTGCAATGGATGAATTATTAGTACGTATACAATCATTACTGGCAGTTCGACAATCTTCCATTGATGCGATTGAGGATGAAATGAATTATTTATATGCGCAAGTGACTCCTCATTTTGTCTACAATACACTCAATACTATTATTGGCTTAAGTTATACAGATATTGAAAATGCACGAGAGGCGTTATACTGTTTAGCAACTTATTTCCGTGCAAAGCTGAATGTCCATTATCGTCACAGCATGGTTTCTCTAGAAGAGGAAATAGATCTTGTAAAAGCATATCTCTATATTGAAAAAATGCGCTTTGGTGATCGTCTTACAGTAGCGTATGATATCGATGAATCCATTCGTTCTTTGATTCCAGCATTATCAATTCAGCCTATAGTTGAAAATGCAGTTTTTCATGGGATTTCGAAGAAAAAAGAAGGTGGTACTATTGAGTTAAGTGTGCAACGAGAAGGTCAATTTGTACGTATTAAAGTTTATGATAATGGTGTCGGTATTCCAAAAGAAAAATTGCAACAGTTAGTAAATGAAGAAAACTCACGTATTGGTTTTACGAATCCACTCAAAAAATTTAAGCTAATTAAAAATGCCAGTTTACGTATATATAGTGAAGAAGGCGAAGGAACTACAGTTATTATTTTATTACCAGAAGGTGATGCATAGTGAATATAGTCATTATTGATGATGAAAAAATGGCAATAGATGTATTAGGTATTATGCTAAAAAAGCTTACACAATTTCCGCTTTGCATTAAAGGTACTTATACAAATGCAAAGGATGCATTTGCTCTTTTTGAAAAAGAACAAATTGATGTCGTTTTTTTAGATATGGAGATGATTGACATTCATGGGTTGCAAGTTGCTAAAAAGCTACTAGTGAAATATCCAAATATGCAAATTATTTTTGTGACAGCACACGCGAAGTTTGCGGTGGATGCTTTTGACATTGAAGCAACAGATTATTTATTAAAGCCAGTTCGTGAAAGCCGTTTATTGAAGGCGGTAGCGAAAGCACAGCAGATGGTCAATCTACGACAAGAAATGCAATCTGAAAAAATTGAATTACATATGTATGCACATACTTTTGGTAGCTTTCGTTTATTAGATGTCCAAAATGAAATTGTGAAATGGCGTACTAGAAAAGTAAGGGAATTGTTTTTATATTTATGGTTTCATCGGAATAAGCCGTTATTAAATGCTGTCATTATGGAAGAATTGTGGCCAGAAGCAGAATTAGAAAAAGCGGGCTCGAACCTTCATACAACCATTTATCAATTACGAAAAATATTAAAACAAAATGGTAGTGAGAATCCTATCTTGTTAGTAAATAATCATTATCAATTAAATATTGAAATTAATAGTGATTATGAGGAACTTATACAGCTGTTAGAAAAAGAGAGCCATGATGAACAATCGATTCAACGTATCTTAAATTACTATGAAGGTGACTTTTTAGCAGAAGAAGAATACCATTGGGCGATTCAAATGCAACTACGTGTAAAACAGAATGTATTACATTTGCTAGAAGTGTATGTCACCAATACGAATGAAATTAACCCATTACTAAAACTGAATTGCCTACAAAAAATGCTAGAACTCGATGAATTCAATGAGCAATACATGTTTTTACTCTTGCAATTTTTAATCGAACAAAATAAAAAACAAGATTGTACGCAATGTTACGATATGATTCGCCAAAAGTTACAGGAAGAGTTAGGTGTGCAGGTGCCAGATAATATCGCTAGCATTTATGCTGAATACGTAATGCGCGTATAGAACGATACCCTAATCATTGCTTTCGTTCTTAGTAATGTGAGAAAATCCCACTAGAAAGGGGCGATTTCCATGAATTCATTTACATTTTATAATCCAGTAAAATTACATTTTGGTGTAAATGCACTGGACCATTTACCGAAAGAATTGGCGAAGCACGGAAACAAGGTACTTGTAGTGTATGGTGGGGGAAGTATTAAGAAAAACGGTGTCTATGATGCGGTAATCAAGCAATTACAAGAAGCGGGTAAGACGATTTTTGAATTGAGCGGTGTTGAACCAAACCCACGTGTGGAAACAGCGCGATTTGGTATTGAAATTTGTAAAGCTGAAGGTATTGATGTTGTACTTGCTGTTGGTGGTGGTTCTGTAATTGATTGCTCGAAATTGATTGCTGCAGGTGCAAAGTATGATGGGGATGCCTGGGATCTTGTAACGAAAAAAGCATTTGCTAATGAAGCATTGCCATTAGGAACTGTGTTAACTTTAGCAGCAACAGGGTCTGAAATGAATGCAGGTTCTGTTATTACAAATGCGGCAACTGAAGAAAAAATAAGCTGGGGAGGTCCAGCCACATTCCCGAAATTCTCTATATTAAATCCTTTGTATACAGTGAGTGTACCAAAGAATCATACAGTGTATGGCATCGTTGACATTATGTCGCATGTGTTAGAGCAATATTTCCATAATGCGACGAATACACCAATCACAGATGAAATGTGTGAAGGTGTACTGCGTACAGTAATTGCAACTGGGCCTAAGCTTATCGAAGATTTAGAAAATGTTGCTTTACGAGAGACAATTCTATTGGCCGGTACGATTGGTTTAAATGGCTTTTTATCGATAGGTTCCCGCGGAGACTGGGCATCACATAACATAGAACATGCGATATCAGCAGTGTATGACATTCCGCATGCAGGGGGATTAGCTATTCTACAGCCACATTGGATGCGTCATAGTGTATCAGTGAATCCTGAACGATTTGCTGGATTGGCGGCACGCGTATTTGGTGTTGATCCAACTGGTAAGACTGTAGAGGAAGTTGCTCATGAAGGTATCAATTTCTTATCTGCTTTTTGGACATCATTAGGAGCGCCAAATCGTTTGAAAGACTATCAGATTGATGATGCAAAATTTAATCAGATTATCGAGCATGCAATGTTAAATGGGCCGTTTGGTAATTTTAAAAAGCTTCATGAGGAAGATGTACGAGAAATTTTGCAAAATTCACGTTGAATTGTATTAAATAATAAAAGGAATGCGAGACATTATACTATTGTCTCGTATTTTTTTATGAGTAAAATATTTTTTTGTATTATGATGGGTGAAAGTAACTATGAGTATATCAGAGTGAAAATAATTGATTGAAAAAACGGAAAATTGTCATAGAAGAATTCGATGCTGTGCTATATAATAAGAAAAAGGTCGGATTTATGAAGAATCGATAGATATTTGTGTGCAGGATTAAAGTATTTACAATTATTTAATTGCAATATTCCGATATTCATTCCTGGATGGGAGGAACGATTAGGTATTTTATAGTTCATTAGAATATCGCTTATTTTCCCACCTTGTCGAAAGTGGTGCTTAAAGTTCGATTCACAACTTAGTTGATGCATTTTTTGTCAAAATTTCTTAAAAATTTTAGAATTGTTCAGAAATTGTTCAACGATGTCTTTTAAAATAGTTTTATGAATAATTAAAGGATAGGAGAGGGAGCAAATGTTGAAACAATTGCTTGAAAATCGTAATTTTCGTTGTATTGAAACATCATTTCAGCAAAATGTTTATGAAATGCAAAATTGTATTGAAGTTTTAGGGATTGTGGCGAAATCAATGCAAATTACAGATGATCAAATTATCGCTGGATACATAGTCGACAGTAGAATATTTTTAAAAAGTATGCAATATGGACAAACTGCAATTACGTTAACGGATGGCATAAACGAAGCAATTGTGGAGCTATTTGTACATCCTTCTGGTGAAATAGTAGTAGAGGTAAAACCTTATTTAGGAAATGCGGAGATTGTCCTTGCATATTATCGCACAATCTTAGCAGATACAGCAATTGCCATTGATTTAAAAGGAGCATTAAAACATTATTTAGTGGCACATCAATTAATGCAGGACGAGGACTCAATTACTGAGGTACATTATCGATCCATGCATCCGAATGTATTGAAAGATTCATACGCTGGTAATTTTACTTTAGGTTGTCATCCAAATGGGAAAGAGATTACTTTTTCAGAAGAGTATACATTGGCAAATCGTGTGGCGACATTGCAATTCTCAAAAATAGTTATTCTGCAAAAAGGCGTAAAAAAAATAATTGCCTTAAAAATGTTATTGACATTCATGATTACTAATCATGTGTTTGTAAGTTACGAAAATGTCAATGAACTCTTAAGTCCCAAAGAACTAGAGGTAAATAAAGGAGAGTTAGTACTTGTATAAAAAATAGCCGACTGCCGAAATGAACTGCACCTTAATTGCGAGAAATAAATTCCACGATTAAGGTATAGTTCAACAAGACAATTGGCTTTTTTTATTTATTATATAGGTAAATTTGGTGGACGGTCCCCAACATGTACCCAGGTTTGTTCACCATCATCTTCATCATAGAGAATGGTTACCTTTGTTACACCTTTTTGGCTTAGGATAATTTCAGTCAAATGATCACGCACACCATCTAGGTATGCAAGTGATAAATCGGAATTAGCCTCAGCGACTAACTCTACATGTAGAAACTCGCCTTCTTTTATCACTTCTAATCGTACAATATCTTTGATGTTGGGGTTGTCCAATACAAGGTGGGCGATATGATTTAGCATTTCCTGATCAGTTTCCCCAATAACACCGCGTGCATTATCAAGGAATATTTTACCTACAACGTAGAACATCATACAGCCAATTATCATTGAAGCGAGACCTTCGACTTGAGCCCAACCGGTAAAATGGGCAATTAAAATGGCGCTAAAAGCAAGCACATTACCACCTGTAGCTACTAAATCCTCCATGAAAACAAGCTTTGTTGCGGGTTTTGCTCGATTTAAATTTCCAAATGCCTTTGGAATAGATAAAAGTCCGGCTTTTTCTTGCCCAGCCTCATGTAAAACTTCAACAGCTGCTTTGGCTAATACAGTTCCCTCAAGAACTCCGCCGATAAAAAGAACACTTAATGCTATCAGCACTCCTTTGGATTCGGTAGAAGGATGTAGGAAATGGTGCCAACCTTCTTTAATTGTTTCATAGGAAAGAATTGCGACGATGATGACAGCAAATAAACAAACGAGATTGACGATTCGGCCATACCCACTTGGGAATTGTTTTGTTGGTGCTTTTTTGGATAACGCAGAACCGATATAAACAAAAAATTGGTTTGCTGCATCTCCAAATGAGTGCATCATTTCAGCAAACATCGCAACGTTGCCTGTGAAAATAAAGGCAGCACCTTTAATAATGCCTAAAAAGGTATTTACGAATGCTGCCAGTAGGGAAGGTTTATTACCCTCTTTTAAGAGTTTAAGCATTTCTGCCATTGAAGTGTCCTCCGACTAGTTTAAAATTTCCATTTCAATTTCCTCTATATAAGACAAACTTTGCAAAGAACGATAAAACGACAGCAAATTATCTGAGATAATAAGTGATACGCGTAAATCTAATTCGTGTAAAACTATATCATTTCTTAATGGGACATCTTTTATACGCATGTTTTCAATAATAATATTGTTTTCCTTTAAAAATTGAAGCAATGATTCCATTTTAGTATCGTCGTCAATTCGAACCTTTAACGATATTTCACGCATCCGAATTCGTTTAGGTCCGATTTTCATTAGAAATGGTGATAATACTTCAATACCAAAAACGATGATGACAACAGCTATTGCTGCATCCATGTAGAAACCTGCACCAACTGCTATTCCAATTCCAGCTGCTCCCCAAATCATCGCAGCTGTCGTTAAACCTGAGATACTATCATTGCCACGTCGTAAAATAACACCAGCACCTAGAAAACCGATACCACTCACGACCTGTGCTGCTAAACGCAGTGGATCCATAGTAATGTTAATATCATGTCGTGCGGGTGTTGAATAAGCAGTTTCGATTGAAATAATGGTCAGAAGACAGCTGAATGTCGCAATGACTAGGCTTGTTTTTAGCCCAACAGGTTTCCTCTTCAATTCTCTTTCAATGCCAATAACTAAACTTAAAGTGGCAGCGATTACTAATTTTATGATTACTTCAATTGTAATCATATTTTCCAATAATGTATTCATGCTAAACCCCCCACCGATATTTCGTATTGCTAAGAGATATGCAAAGTGCCATTATTATATGTACATTGCTTTTTTGTATTGTACAACACGTAAGTAGTGAAGTATAAAGATTTTTCAGTAAGGAAGTGCAACTAGAATGGAACAACCTAAAATCCATCCGTATATCCCGATTTTTATTGGGGTCGTTTCGGTATCGCTCTCCGCGATTTTTGTGAAATTAGCTAATGCGGAGTCAGGTGTTATTGCTTTCTATCGTATGTTGTTTTCGGTAATTATCATGGCTCCAGTATTCTTTTGGAAGTATACAGGTGAATTAAAGGAACTAACTAGGCGGGATTGGCTTTTTTCTTCTATAGCAGGCGTGTTTTTGGCATTTCATTTTATTCTGTGGTTTGAGTCACTAAATTACACATCTGTCGCGAGTTCTACTGTCCTTGTAACACTGCAGCCACTATTCGCCTTTGTAGGGACATATCTTTTCTTTAAAGAAAAGATCACTGGAAAGACAATTCTTGCTGGAGTAATCGCTATCGCAGGGAGTGTATTAATTAGCTGGGGTGATTTCCAACTTAGCGGCTCTGCCTTTTACGGAGATATACTTGCACTAATTGCATGCGCACTTATTACAGCTTATTTATTGTTTGGACAAGATGTACGAAAACGGTTGTCTTTGGTTACGTATACGATGATTGTTTATGGAGTTAGTACGATTACTTTATTTTTATATGTTCTTATTAAAGGGGAGTCATTTGGTCCTTATCCAACTATTGATTGGATTTGGTTTATTTTATTAGCAATTGTGCCGAATTTATTAGGTCATACACTATTCAATTGGTCCATTAAATACGTAAGTACAAATGTAGTTTCAATTGCGATATTGCTCGAGCCGATTCTTGCAGCTGTTCTTGCAATCTTTATTTTTAAAGAGTATTTAGTAGTTACTCAAATTATCGGTGGGCTAGTTGTTATACTAGGCATTGTATTATTTGCAATAGATGAGAAAAAGATTTTTAAGTTTTTTTCTAAAAAAGCTTGATTTATTAATTGGTATGTTATATATTATTACTTGTCCTTAACAAGAAGGAACACTTGAGAAAAATATTTCAAAATAGTTATTGACTTCTTGTTAATTACAAGTTATGATGTAAAAGTCGCTAGAACAAGCGGCAACAAAATGAACCTTGAAAACTGAACAAGCAAAACGTAATCAATAACGTTTTAAGTAACTAACAACTAAGTTAGCGAACGAAACATAAGTAATAAATAGATATCAACTTTTAGTTGATACGCTAGCAAAGCTAATGAGTTTTCAAACTACTTTTATGGAGAGTTTGATCCTGGCTCAGGACGAACGCTGGCGGCGTGCCTAATACATGCAAGTCGAGCGAATTGATGAAGAAGCTTGCTTCTTCTGATGTTAGCGGCGGACGGGTGAGTAACACGTGGGCAACCTACCTTATAGTTTGGGATAACTCCGGGAAACCGGGGCTAATACCGAATAATCTATTTCCTCTCATGAGGAAATACTGAAAGACGGTTTCGGCTGTCACTATAAGATGGGCCCGCGGCGCATTAGCTAGTTGGTGAGGTAACGGCTCACCAAGGCG